>DASVEP010000103.1:0-4548 GCA_036380475.1 Candidatus Dormiibacterota bacterium | reverse complement strand
CTGGCGCTGCGTGAGGCGATGACCGTACGCGTCGGAGGGTCTGGCATTCCTTCGTCGAAGGGACTCCTGGGGTGATAGCCATCGTCGACTACGGGGTCGGGAACCTCCGCTCGGTCGAGCGCGCCCTGCTCCACGTGGGCGCCGAGCCGAAGATCACCGCCGACAAGGACGAGCTGCAGCGCGCACGCGGCCTTGTCTTGCCCGGGGTCGGCGCATTCGCACCAGCCCTGGAGAAGCTTTCGGACGGCGGCCTCGGGCGGATGGTGGTGGACCTCGCCAAGAAGGGCAAGCCGGTGCTCGGGATCTGCCTCGGCTATCAGCTCCTGTTCGAAGAGTCGTCAGAGCACGGCCGCCACCAGGGCCTCGGCCTTCTGGACGGTCGCGTGGTCAAAGTGAAGGAGAGCAGGCGGCTGCCCGTCATAGGCTGGTGCCGGCTGGAGCAGACAGATGTCTCCCCGCTCTGGCAGGGCATCGCCGACCGCGCCTACTTCTATTTCGTGCACTCGTACACCCCCGACGGATCCCGGCACGCAATCGCATCGACTGAGCAGTCGCCTGCCGCTGCAGCCGCGCGCGTCAACGTGATGGGCACGCAGTTTCATCCCGAGAAGAGCGGCCCCGACGGCCTGCGCGTGTACGAGAACTTTGTGGCCCTCTGCGGATAGTTGATGACTACATGCCTGCCAAACGCATAATCCCCTGCCTCGACGTCGACGACGGCCGCGTCGTCAAGGGCGTTCGCTTTCAGAACCTACGCGACGCGGGCGACCCGGCGGAGCTCGCCGCGCTTTATGACCGCGAAGGGGCTGACGAGATCGTCTTCCTCGACATCACCGCCTCGTCTGACCACCGCCGAATCCTTCTCGACGCTGTTGCGCGCACAGCGGACGAGGTTTTCATCCCGCTCACGGTCGGAGGTGGCGTGCGCAGCGTCGAGGACATGGCCGAGCTTCTGACGCACGGCGCCGACAAGGTGTCGGTCAACACCGCTGCGCTGCAAGACCCCGAGCTCATCACTCGCTGCGCAGAGGTGTTTGGAGCGCAGTGTGTTGTGCTGGCCATCGACGCCAGGCGCCGTCCGGACAATGCGGGCTGGGAGGTGTTCAGCCACGGCGGCCGGCGAGCGACCGGCAGGGATGCGGTGGAATGGGCCACCCTCGGCGAGCAGTTGGGAGCGGGGGAGATACTGCTGACCTCGATGGACAACGACGGCGTTCAAAACGGCTATGACGTGGCTCTGCTGCAGGCGGTCTCATCATCCGTGCGTCTGCCCGTGATCGCCTCCGGGGGCGCAGGTACGGCTGCGCACATGCACGAGGCGCTCACGACCGGCGGCGCGGAGGCCGCCCTCGCCGCGACGATCTTCCATTTCGGCGAAGTCTCGATCGCCTCGGTCAAGGAAGATCTGGCGAAGCTCGGGCTGGAGATGCGGCGGTGAAGCCGGACTTCTCCAAGGGCCTCGTGCCGGCTGTCGTCCAGGATGCGGACACCGGCAAGGTGCTGATGCTCGCCTACATGGACCAGGAAGCGTGGGCGAAGACACGCCAGACAGGGCGCGCCTGGTTCCACTCGCGGACGCGCGGCCTGTGGGAGAAGGGCGCCACGTCGGGGAACACCATGGACGTGGTCGAAGCCCGGCTCGATTGCGATGCCGACTCGGTGCTGCTGCGGGTCAAGCCGGCCGGACCGGTGTGCCACACCGGCTCGGAATCCTGTTTCTTCAACGAACCTGACTAACTAGACCGCTCCTCGTGGCCGCATCTTTATGCAGCCTAACTGTATACTCATGCGGCCATGGCGAGAAAGGTGAAAGCCGCAGTCGTCGGGGCGAGCGGGTATGCGGGGATGACCCTGGTCAACCTCCTGGTGCGCCACCCAGGCGTCGTGCTCGCGCAGCTGACGTCACGGTCCGCGGCCGGCAAGCCCTTCGCCTCGGTCTTCCCGCTTCTCGATCTGCAAGGCGAGTTCGTCGCCGAGCCCTCGCCTGCGGGACTCGACGTCGTGTTCAGCTGCCTGCCTCACAACGTCGGCGCCGCCAAGGCCGTGGAGTGGCTCGACGCCGGGGCCAGGATCGTCGATATGAGCGCAGACTTCCGCCTCAAGGACGCCGGCCAATACCCGAAGTGGTACCGGCAGGAGCACCCAGCGCCTGGCCTCCTGGCGCGAGCTGTGTTCGGGCTGCCGGAGCTGCACGAGGGTGAGCTTGCGAAGGCCGACCTCATCGCCGTCCCGGGCTGCTTCTCGACGGCCGCGATACTCGGGCTTGCGCCAGCGGCGGCTGCGGGGCTTGCCGGCTCGGACATCATCGTCGATGCCAAATCAGGCGTGAGCGGCGCGGGACGATCGCCTTCGATGGGCGTCCACTTCAGCGAGGTCAACGAGTCACTGGGTGCGTACGCGATCGAAGGCCACCGCCACCTTCCGGAGATGACGCAGGAGCTGTCGGCGCTCAACGGCGGCGACATCCAATTAACGTTTGTTCCTCACCTCGCGCCTATGACGCGCGGGATCCTTGCCACCTGCTACTTCGACCTCAAGGGATCGCTGGCCCAGCTTCAGGATGCGTATCGCGAGTTCTACGCGGGGCAGCCCTTCACCCGCGTCGTCGCGCAGAGTCCCACGACCAAGCTCGCGAGCCACTCCAACCTATGCCTGGTCAATGTGGCGGCCCAGAACGACAAGGCCGTGGTGACGGCGGCCCTGGACAACCTGGTCAAGGGCGCCTCGGGTCAGGGCGTCGAGTGCTTCAACATCGCGTTCGGTTTCGACCGCAAGACAGCGCTGGAGGCGCCCATCCAGTGGCCGTGACCTACGCTCGCGGCTTCCGGGCCGGCACCGCCGCATGCGGCATCAAGGCTTTCACCACCGGTGCGAGCGCAATCCCAACCGGCCAGCGTGACGATCTCTGCGTCATCTACTCGAGCAGTCCTTGCGACGCGGGCGGGGTCTTCACCACCAACAAGATCAAGTCGGCCTCGGTCGTCATCGACCAGCTTCACCTTCAGCACAAGCGCGTGCAGGCGCTGGTGGTCAACTCCGGCAACGCCAATGCCTGCACAGGCGCGCAGGGTTTCAAGGACGCGCTCCTGATGTCGAAGCTGACCGCCGACCGGCTCGACCTCGACCCGGACCAGGTGCTGGTCAGCTCCACGGGGGTCATCGGCCGCTACCTCCCGATGGATGCTGTCAAGACCGGCATCGCGACAGCCTGCGGATCGCTCAGCGCGGACCACGGCATCGATGCCGCTCGGGCGATCATGACCACCGACACCGTGCCCAAGACTGCTCAGACAGAGATCGAGATCGACGGCCGCGCGGTGCGGATCGGCGGGATGTGTAAAGGGTCGGGGATGATCCATCCCAACATGGCGACGATGCTTGCCTACATCACCACCGACGCAGCCGTCGAGCCGGGGTTGATGGCGACGTTTGCGAAGCCGGTTGCGGACCGCAGCTTCAACCAGGTGACGGTCGACGGCGACAGCTCGACCAACGACACGTTCCTGGTGCTCGCCAACGGCGCCGCGGGCAACGCTCCAATTCGTGCTGGGACACCCGAAGCCGATGCGCTCAAGGCGGCCATCGTCGGGATCGCGCGCGAGCTTGCGCGCGCCATCGCCCGCGACGGAGAGGGCGCCACGAAGATGATCGCCGTCCGCGTCCAGGGCGCGGAGTCGGACAGCGAAGCGAGAACCGCAGCCCGCGCCGTGGCCTCGTCCAGCCTCGTCAAAACGGCCGTGCACGGCGGGGACCCGAACTGGGGCCGTATCGTGTGCGCGCTCGGCTACAGCGGGGCTGAGCTGGCTCTCGACAAGCTCCACCTGAGCATCGGGGGGCTGGTCGTCTTCGAACGAGGCGCCGGCGTCGACGTCGACCTGGCCGCGGTGCGGCGCGCTTTCGAGCAACCGGAGATTGAGATCGTGGCCACCCTGGGCCTGGCCGCAGGGCAAGCTGAGGCCTGGGGCTGCGATCTATCGGAGGAATACGTGCGAATCAACGCCGAGTACACGACATGACATTGACAGCCGAGGAGCGCGCGAAGGTTCTCGTCGAGGCCCTGCCGTATATCAAGCGGTTCCACGGCCAGATCGTCGTGATCAAGGTCGGCGGCAACGCCATCGAGCAGGCGAAGGACGAGACCCTGCTGGACATCGTCCTGCTCCGATTCGTCGGCATGCAGCCCGTGCTCGTCCATGGAGGCGGGCCCGAGATAACGGCGATGAGCGAGCGCCTTGGCCTCAAGGCTGAGTTCAAGAACGGGCTCCGCATCACCGACGACAAGACGATGGAAGTCGTGAAGATGGTGCTGACCGGGAAGGTCAACCCCGACATCGTCGGGGCCATCATCCGGCTCGGCGGACAAGCCGTGGGCATGAGCGGCGAGGACGGGCCGAGCATCATCGCAGAGCCCCTCGGCGAAGACATGGGCTTCGTCGGCCGCGTCACACAGATCAACCGCGAGCCGATCACGGCGCTGCTTGGACGTGGCTACATCCCCGTGATCGCATCGATCGGCCTCGGCTACGACGGCCACGCTTACAACATCAA
>DASVEP010000102.1:0-19449 GCA_036380475.1 Candidatus Dormiibacterota bacterium | reverse complement strand
GCCCAGGCCACCGACGCGTCGAGGTCGGGGACCTGCAACGCCACGTGCCCGATCGCTGCGATCATCACGCCCTCCTTGCCAGCGCGAGATTGAGAATTCGCTCGGCGTTCGAGTGAAACACCTTGTCCAGCACCTCGTCGTCGTAGCCAAGTTTCGACCAACCCTCGAAGAGCCGTTTGTGCATCAGGCTCGGATAGTCGCTGCCGAACATGATCTTGTCCTTGATCCGGCGCGAGATGTCGTGCTTCAGCGACGCGGGGAAATACTCTGGACCCCAGCCTGACGTCTCCCAGAACACGTTGCCCTTGTGGAGACAGATCATGAGCATCTCGTCGGTCCATGGCCAGCCGGGATGCGCGGCGATGATCTTCAGCTCGGGGAAGTCGGCAGCCAACTCGTCGATTGCCAGCGGGTGCGACCGTTTCAGGCGACGTCCGAGCCCGCCCGGCGAGCCCGCGCCCATGCCGGTGGTACCGACGTCGATCAGCACGGGCACGCCGAGCTCATTGATCTTCTCGAACAGCGGGCGCAGCCGCGCGTCGTCGACCGAGAAATCGCCGCAGATCGGATGGAAGTGGAAGCCGATGAGGCCGAGGTCCTTGATGGCGTGCTCCGCCTCCTTGATGGCGCGTTCGCCCTTCCACGGATCCACCGACGCCCACGCGTTGAGGACCACGTCGGGATGGCGATCGCGCAAGCCCGCGACGTAGTCGTTGCTGCAGGGCGGGCAGCCGGTGACGGTCTCAGTGTCGAACGCGACCATGAGCACCTGGACGTCGGCCGCGCGCAGCTCGTCGATGACCTGCTGCTCGCTCAGCGGAGCCCACGGCCGGTGCCAGTACGTGCGCAGCGCCTCGACGTACGGATTGATCGCGTTGAACCACTCCACCGTGTTCGGATGGCAGTGGACATCGATGCGGCGCATGGTGGTTAACTGCATACACTGACCCGGATGCCGACCCAGCGCCGCCGCCGCTCCAGCGTTTCACTCGACGCGGTCAAGCCGTACCGGCGCAACGGTTCGCTGCACGAATATCTGCGCCGGCTGATCCTCGACGGCGCCATCCCCAACGGCGCGAGCCTGTCCCAGGTCGAGCTGGCGGAGCGATTGGGTGTGAGCCGCACGCCGCTGCGCGAGGCGATGAGGATGCTGCAGGCGGAAGGCATCGTGCAAGCGGACCATGGCCGGCGCGCAACGGTCACGGCGCTGGACGTGGGCGACATCGACACCGTGTACGGATGCCGCGTGCTGTTGGAGGCGACCGGCGTTCTGGTGACCGTTCCTCTGCTCGATGCGTCGAAGATCGCCGAGCTGGCCGAAGCCGTCACGACCATGCGCAAACACGCTGCGGACCCGAACGCCGAGACGTGGGCGCGCGCGCATCGTCGCTTCCACCGGGTGCTCGTGCCGGAGGCCGGCCGGGAGTTCGCGCGCACTCTATCGACCTACTTCGACCGCGCCGAGCGCCTGCGACGGACGTTCCAGACCGAGGAGATCGCCGGAGGCGTCAGGCTGCACGAGGAGCACGAAGCGATACTCCGGGCATGCAGGGCCCGGAACCCGAGTAGGGCGGCGTCGCTCGTGGCGCGGCACTCGGCGCGAGCCGCGCTCACCTTGATGGCGCAGATCGCTCCCGAGCGCGAGCCCACTTTGGTTCGCACCGCCCTGCAGCTGTTCTCGGCTCTGGACTCGGACTGACGCCTACTCGCTAGTGACCTTGAGCTGGCGCCAGCTACCCCTGGCGCCCTGACCGTGCACAGACGTGCTGCCGTGCGGGCCCGTCGGCTTGAGCGTGCAGACGATGAGGCCGAGCGTCACCGATTTGACCTCGACGGGGATGCTATCGGTCTTGTAGAAGGCCTGGCCGTCGACCGTCCACTCGGCCGAGCGCGCCTTGGGGTTGAGTGCGATCTCGTATGAGCGAAACTTGCCCGGCTCGTTGATCGCCACGAAAGGCGACTGCACGAGGTAGCTGAACGAGCCGCCCTCGGGCGTGACGCCGGGAATGGGCAGCCGCTCGTAGAGGGCGCCGACCCGCGTGCCGCTGAGCATCCAGTCGAAGATCATCCCGGTCGAGAAGTCCCCGACCACCAGGCCGATCCAGCCGTCGGTTATATCGTCGGAGTTGCCGTTGTAGTTCTCGGCCGCCATCTCCGCCGAGATCCTTGCGCCGGACGCCGGGATGGGGATGGGCTGCGGCGTGACGAGCAGGTGCTTCGGGTCGTCGAGCATGTGCACATGGTCGTGCTTCAGGCGGAAGGGGTTGACGGTGATCTGCATGGTCCCGCCATCGGCCTCGACCTTCGCCTGCGGATCGCCGTAGGACCACATGCTGCCGTCCGGAGTCGGAAGCTGGAGTGGAACCCACTTGCTGGGGTCGACCGCGCCCGCCGTGAACTTGTCGTACTCGAGAACCGTCATTTCTTGGCAGCCTCCTTGCTGGCGTCCCACTGCGGGAGCTGAATGATCTCCAGGCCGTGCTCGGCCGCGAGCCGGACGTACTTCTCCTTGTCGAGCACCTGACCCGGCGGCGGGAGCTCGAGGCGCGGGGCCGGCTCGCCCATCTTTTTGTGGAAGACCTCGAGGCCGGCCGGGATCGCGATCTGCAGCAGGTGGCACTCGGTCTCGAAGCGCAGCCGGTGCGGGATGTCCTTGGGCAGCCAGATGAATCCTCCCGGTTCGATGTTGGTCGATTCGTCGCCGCAGGTGCAGGTGACCTTGCCCTTCAGCAGGTACCAGCCCTCGTCCTCTTTATGGTGGACGTGAAGCGGCGTCTGCCCGGCGGGCGTCTTGAAGTCGAGCAGGCCGAGCGCGCCGCCGGTCTTGTCGCCGCTGGCCTTGACCGTCATCAGGATCTGCAGGTACCAGATGGGATCGCCGCCTTCGGAATCCAGGGCGAAGAACTCGTTGGACACTCAGACCACCTCCTTTCTACCGGCTATGGGCGCGCGGGCACCTTGGCGCCGCCAAAGGCCGGCGCAAAGTCCGTCGCGAACTGCTTGAACGAGCGGGCTTCCTGCCCGGTCACCTGCTTGAAGTCGTTGGTTGTGAAGTCGCCCCAACCTCCGGAGTACACCGTGCCGTAGTCCACCACGTTGCCAACGAACCAGCGCGGGAGGCCGAAGCCGAGCATCGTCTGGCGCGCGGCTTCCTGCGGCAGGGCCACGTAGTTGACGGGCTTGCCTAGGACCTCACTCAGGTCTTGCGCGGCGTGGGCCATCGTGGCCTTTTCCGGACCAGTCGGTGTGTAGACCTTGCCCGCGTGCTCGGCTGGGTCCTGGATGATCTTCGCCGCCAACACGCCGACATCGCGGCCGTCGATCATCCCGACCGGCGCATCGCCCATGTTCATGTAGAGCACCCCGTCATAAGCAACCGACTGGGCAGAGCTGAGGAGGTTCTGCATGTAGTAATGCGGGCGCAGGATTGTCCATGCGAGGCCGGACGCCTTCACCGACTCCTCGACCAGGGCATGCAACCGGCCGTTTCGGTTCGGGGCGTCGTGGCCGGCCTTGATAGCCGAGTTGCGCACTATGTGCTTTACGCCGGCCTTTCTCGCGGCCGCGACCGCGTTCGATCCCATCGAGGGCTCGAGCGCCGAAGCCGGCGTAAGCAGAAAGAGGACGTCCACGCCCTCAAAGGCTTCTGGCAGCGTGTCGGGCTCCTCCAGGTCGGCGGCCACGACCTCGACGCCCTGGCGCTCGAGCGCGTCGCTTTTCGCCGGATCGTGAACGAGCGCCCGAAGCTTGATGCCTGGCTTGCCATTGAGCGCTCCCATCAGCGCCGTGGAAACCGTGCCCGTGGCGCCTGTAACCAAGACGGTCTTGTCGGCCATTCCCGTCATCTCCCCAGTTCGTGAATAGTTAAGTTCTGTACTATCCGGCAGTCTAACTGTATGCAGATAAAAGTCAACTTCACCCTGTTGACATGGCCTGGGCGGGGTTGCGAAGCGCGGTCAGCTGCTCGATGTCGTAGCGCCGGCGCAGCTCGGCGACCGCTTCGGGATCAGGCTTGCCCTTCGCCTCTCGTAGGAGTGCCGCCAGCTCGTCCAGGTAATCCTCGTGGCCTGAAGGCGCGGCCTGGAAGAGAACACGCGCCGGAGCGCCGGTCGGGTTCGCGAAAGCGTGCGGGCAGCCGGGTGGGATGAACAGGAGCGAGCCGGGCCCGCCGCGCAGGAATCTCGTCCCGGTCGAAGAGACCCACTCGTGCCAGTCGCCGGCCGATCGCGTTTGCGGTTCGAAGGCGAGCAGGTCAAGCTCCCCGTCGAGCACGTAGAAGAGCTCCTGGCCGGCCTTGTGGACATGGGCGCCGACGTCAAAGCCCGGCGGCACGACCACCTCGAAGGTCGAGGCCACGGCCGGGTTGCCCCCGGGCACCTTGAGGGTGGCGTGAAGGCCGCCGCCGGCGATCACGCGGCCCTCGCCCGGGGGCAGCATCAGACCGTCAGGCATCGTCCTCAGTGCATCTCCCAACCGCCGTCGACGTTGAAGGTGGCGCCGGTGATGTTTTTGGCGCGGTCCGAGGCGAGGAAGGCGACCATCTCACCGAGATCGCGCGGCGTCTGGAAGCGGTGCAGAGGGATGCGGTTACGGAAGTAGTCCCAGCCCTCCTCTTCGGTCTGGCCCTGCATGGCGGTGAACTGCTGGACGACTTTCGTGTGGAGCGCGGTCTCGACGATGCCTGGACAGACGTTGTTGGCCGTGATGCCGTAAGGCGCCAGCTCAAACGCGAGGCACTGGGTGACGCCGATGACCGCGAACTTCGACGCGGCGTACGGGACGATCATCGCGAAGCCGGTCTGGCCAACGATCGAGGCAATGTTGATGATGCGGCCGGACTTCTGCGCAATCAGGTGCGGCACCACCGCGCGCGTGGTGAGAAACACGCCGCGCAGGTTGATGTCGAGGACGCGGTCGTACTCCTCCTCGGTCAGGTCCTGGATCGGCGTGGGGTTCGGCCCGACGCCTGCGTTGTTTACGAGAACGTCGATCCGGCCGAACTTTTCGAGCGTCTTGTCGACCAGGTTCTTCGCGGATTCGGCCTTGCGCACGTCGTGCTTGATGCCGAGGTGGCCGCTGCCGAGCTTCTTCGCGCTCTCCTTGGCCTCGTCCTCGAGGATGTCGGCCAGCACGACGCAGGCGCCCTGGTCGGCCACTGCCTCGCCGATGCCGAGCCCGATGCCGCGGGCTCCGCCGGTGATGATGACGACGCGGTTCTCAAGATCCCCCATGGCTCGCCTCCTATCTGCTCAGATGGTTGGCCGGCTCGGTTTCGCGGCCGGAGCGATGCTCGCGTTGTTCGAGCGGAAAAAGTTGTCCGGGTCGTACTGAGCCTTGACCCGGGCCAGGCGGTCGTAGCGCTCCTGACCGCCGTAAGCGTCGATGAGGCGATCGGCCTCGTCGAAATTGAGCATGTTCGCGTAGACGCCGGTGCCAAGCCAGGGCTTCAGCGCCTCGTGTGCGGCGCGGATCTGGGCGATGTTGCTGCTGTCCAGTTCAGCGTCGTCCCAGTGCAGGGCGAAGTTGAGCCACCAGTTGTTGTGGCGGTTGGCAAAGGCGGTGGCGTCGGGGTGCACGCGGGCCATCGCGCCGCCGAGGCCGATGATCTCGATCTCGCCCGACATCTTCATCTCGAGCCAGCGGCTGACCAGGACGTCGAGCGCCTCCTCGGGCAACTCGTCGATGTGCGCCTCTTTCGTGTAGTACCGGTTGCCGTTGGGGAACTCGGGGTCGAGGAGCTTCTGGACCCGAGCACCGAAGGGCATCACGGTTTGCGCCGTGGCGGCGGGGTTGCCGACGGCGATGAGGCGGTCGACGAGCTTCTCGCCCGCCTCATCCTTCGAGTCCGCCAGGTACATGACGATCATGAGCAGCAGCCGCTTGCCCCTCAGCGGTTCCGGCACGAACGGCAGCGGCGGCATCGACTGCTTGAGGGCGGCGTGCCAGCCGACGTGGTCGGGCAGCTCGGGGTAAATCTGTGCGTACTCGGCGAGCGCTCTGACCGCGTCCTCGGGATGATGGAGAGCCACGCCGATGCGCATCTCGGGCCCGAACCTGTGGGCCTTCAGCTCGAACTCGGTGACGGCACCGAAGTTGCCCCCGCCACCGTGGAGGGCCCAGAAGAGATCGGGGTGCTCGGTTTCACTGGCGGTGACCACCTCGCCCGAGGCCGTGACGAGCTTCAGTGAGAGGAAGTTGTCGCACGTCAGCGCGTGCTTGCGCGAGAACCAGCCGATGCCGCCACCGAGCGCAAGGCCGCCGACGCCTGTCTCGGACACGATGCCGGCGGGCACCACGAGACCGTGCTGCGCGGTCGCCGCGTCGACGTCGCCGAGGAGGCAGCCACCCTGGATCGTCGCGATTCGCTTTTCGGTATCGATCTCTACCCGGCGCATCCCGGTCAGGTCGATCGTGATGCCGCCCTCGGAGAGTGCCTTCCCGGTGACGCCGTGGCCGCCACACCGGACCGATACCTGGAGGCCGTGGCGACGCGCGAGGTTCACGGACACGACCACGTCCTCTGTGCTCGCGCAGCGGGCGATGACCAGAGGATTCTTGTCGACCATCGCGTTCCAGATGGCCCGCGCCTCGTCGTATCCAGGCTGGCCCGCGACAAGCACGTCGCCGGCGAAGGACGCGCTGAGTTCCCTCGCGAGGGCTGAGGCTGAACTCTTGTCGAGAACCGTTTCCGCCATGTCGCTACCTCGGAGATGATTAACTAGTGAACTACTTCCTAAGTTTAACTGTATGCAGATAGATGTCAAGCCGGGAGCCCCTGGCAGCATCGGCCACTAGTCGCGGGACGTCACCGAGTAGCGTTCACCGATCCGGCGCGCTACAACGCAGCGGGCGATGGATCAGACCTCCGGCCGCGCCTGAGTGGCTACTGCGCCACGGCACCGACCGGCTCGAAGTGATGGCCCTGCTCGAGGCCGGCGAGCAGGCCTGGCTGCACTGGATGCCAATCCAACAACCGCTACGTAGTCGACTGTTGCTGGCGGAGTCTTTCTAACCCATTGAGCAACAGGTCCAGCGCAAACTCGAATTCAAACTGATCATCGCAGCCGCCTCCCACGACCGACGCTTGATCGTGATAGCTTCCCATCGTGTGCAGCACCTGGTGAGTAAGGTCGGCCGAGAAGCCGCCGGCCCGAAACATCCCGATCATCGAGTCGATGTCAGGTTTCGGCTCTGCGGCAGTGGCAGAAGACCTCCTCGGACCTACAGTGTCCTGCTGCGCCCAACTTCGTCGTCCGTCGTGTCCTCGCAGTGTCCCTCTGTGTCCTTCTGGCTCCGCGAATGCGTGACCCATCTGTGACCCGGCGATACTCAAGGGCCGACCCAGATAGTCCATAACGCCGCGGTCGCGCCGGAGGCTGCGGCACGAAAGATGTACTGTCCGGCCGTGAACCAATCAGACGTGGAACCACCGCTCGCTGACGCTACGCCGGTGGTCGTAGCTTGTCTGGGATCTAGCAGTACGGCCGGGCAGGGCCAGGCGTTTGGATGGATAGATGAGTTGGGGCAGCGGCCTCGAAACCGACGATTCCGCTTTCAGAACCTCGGCGTTGGTGGCGATCTCGCCTACAACGCCCTCCAGCGCGTCCCGAGCGTCATCGCGTGTCATCCGGACAGAGTGGTGGTCCTCATTGGCGCAAACGATGTGCTGACTATGGTTTTCAAGAATGCCAGACGGGTGCTTGGTGGCTGGATGAAGCATTTGCCCAGAGACCCATCGGTGGAATGGTTTCAGGAAAACCTGGAAGCGATCGTGCAACGGCTAACGCAAGAGAGCTCTGCCCAAATTGCGCTCGCGTCGCTCGGTCTGATCGGAGAGGATCCAGATTCGACCAACCCAGTCCAGCAGGAGCTCAACGCCCGGATCGCCCAACTCAGCGGGATCGTCAAGCAGACCGCCCTCTCTTATAAGACTGCGTACATACCTTTCTATGAGAAGTTCCACGAACAGCTGCTAGCTTCGCCGGGCAAGGCGTTAACCGACTTCCGGTTCCTGCCCATCTACCGAGATACCTTCCGCTTCTACCTCCTTCGCTGGAGCAGTGACGCAATTGCCCGCGCCAACGGCTGGCAGTTCCATGTCGACGGTGTCCACCTGAACCGGCGCGGAGGCATGATTCTTGCCGACCTCGTGCAGGACTATCTCGACGTTTAGCCGGCACGGTGTCGCTTCGTCCCCCCGAAGAAGGGCATGGCGGCGGCCTGCTTCATCCACGATGTCGCCAGGCGCTCGTCGAGATCGTCGACGGATGCCAGCTCGACGCCCCTCGTGGACTTGCCCATCCCGATGGGAGTCACCGGCGGTTCCGGCTCGAGCTCGGTGCCGCGTATGAACATCAATTTCACATGGCCGACGAAGGCGCCCGACGAGAAGCACCAGCCCCCGCCCACACCGTAGTACGCCATACCCCACTTCACCGCACGCCTTAGGTCCGATAGCTGCTTGGCCGCCAGGGCATCGATGCGCTCGGCAATGGCGCGCTGCGGCTGCGGCAAGGTGGCGATGTAGGCGAACACGGGCCCGTCGCCTTCCGCGGCCTTCGCGGGGCTTGCTTTGCCCGTCATGGCGACCAGCAGCTTGGCGGTCTTGGCGTTGGCAGTCTTGGCAGACGTCCTCGACGACTTCATGACCGTTCCACGCTCGCGCCTGGGGGTTCCAATCTTGTGGTCGGGCATCTCCTGTCCTCCTCCTGAAATCGGGCCGGCGCGCAACGCAAGCCGCCTATCGGACGCGACCGGAATCACCAATTGAGACCGCTGATGACTCGGAAACTCATCGCAACTCCCCTGCCGTCGGGACGCCGCTCCACCACTTTGGTGCGCTAGCAGCAGGCTACACGACCGATTCCATGTCGGCGGGGGGCTATGACGGCTGGCAGATCGGCAGCGGATCGATAACGCGGCTGACGTTTCAAACTGGATCCGTGAATCGAACCCGGGGCCATTCGGTCCCGAACTCTTTGACGGATATCCGCGTGTGACTCAGGGTCACGTCCGCGTTGTGGGCGGCTGCCCGCGCAGCATGCTCCACCCTAACGCCCACAAACTGGTTGCAAGCAGCAAGGACTCGGCGATGCGAATCGGCTGGTTTGGCGAGGCCACGCCGAGGACGACCGCCCACAGGAAGACTCCGACCGCCAGCGTGGCAACGCTCCACATCGGCAGGGACGACTTCCACACCGCAAACGCCACCACGCATGTGCCTATTACGACGGTGAGCAAGCCGGCGAGCATCACGAGGATCGCGGGACCGAACCGGAGATCGTTAGCCAGCTCGAGAGCATCGGTGCGGCTTTCTCGCAGGGCCTGCTCCCCGATGGAGTGGAGTCCGAAGGCTTCCGCGCCGAAGAACGCTACCGTCAAACCCGCTCCGATCGTGCTGAGGAGAAAGCCCGCGTACGCGAGGTTTTGGTTACGGGCGTAATGGATGAGGCCGTGCAGGCCAAGTGCCAGGAGGATGAACGCGAGCAGGCCGAGGACATGAGCCACGACCCATGCGCCGGACGCAAAGGTTTCGGCGACGACCCTCGGATCGCCGGAACCATCGCCGAAGGGCCGGATCACGGGGAAGGCAACGAAGAACAGTCCCGATAGCGTGAGTAGCGCCGCGTCAACGTGCCTGCGTGACATCAGGGAGCACTACCTATTTTCGCCGTCTCGGCAGCTCCCGCGAGGGGACTGTCGGGTACCAGCCGAGAAAGGGATGCCGAGCGTAGGGCGGGGTGTTATCAGGCCTGACCAGCGGCTGCAGAGCCAAAAGCTACTTCTCGGTGCTGCCCATCAACCCCAACTGCGTGAGCATGCCGAGCTGGTCGTAGTACGTGTGGTAGGAGACGATCTTTCCGAGCCGGATACGCGACACATCGGCGACCGGAGATCGACCTTCGCGCCATTGGGAGCCACGTCTCCTTCGGGGCTCGCAAGTGGGCCGGTGAACGTGCCCACAAAACGGCCCTCCACGTGGCCTGGACGCACTAGCTCTCCCAGGCCACCTCGGCCGCCTCGACCTTCTCCTTGATGCCTTTCAGCGCGAACTCCTGAAGGCCTCGCAATGGCCGGCCACCGGCCTCGAGCGCCTCGCGCGACACGACGATGGTGTCCCCGCGCGCCGCCGCACACAACCGCGCCGCCCGATGCACGACTGCCCCACGCACCGCGCCGTTCTCCATCTGGACCTCGCCTGCGTGGATGCCAATTCGCACCTGGGGCGCATACCCGTGGAGCCTGCGATGTGCCACGAGGCGGCGCTGAATCGTGACCGCGCAGTCGATGGCGTCGCCCGCAGCGTCGAAAACGACGAAGAAGCCGTCGCCGGCATGGTCGACTTCTCGGCCGTGATGCTCGGCGAAGCAGCGACGCAGCTCGCCGTCGAGCCACGCACTGAGGTCGTGCCAGGCGGCGTCGCCGATCGCCTCGACCAGTGGCGTCGAACCCGTGAGGTCGGTGAACATCAGCGTCTTGCGCACAGAGTTCAGACGCGAATGCGCCATCAGCGCTGCGCGCAGCTCGTCGCGCGAGCGGATCTCGAGTTTGTCGTAAACGTGGCGCAAGTGGTACTCGACCGTCTTCGGGCTCAGGTACAGCCTTGTCGCCGCCTCGCGTGTCGTCGTGCCCTCGGCAAGGGTCAGCGCGACCTGGAGCTCTTGCGGGGTCAGCTGCTGGCGATAGCGCTCGTCGCGAACGTGCGCGGTTTCGCCGCTGGCCTGCAGCTCGCCGATCGCCCGCTCGCCCCAAGGCGAGGCGCCCAACTCGTCGAACGCCTTCAGCGCCGCGCGGAGGTACTTGCGCGCCTCGACGCGCTTTCGCGCACGCCGCAGCCGCTCTCCGTGGTAGAGCTGCGTGCGGGCGCGCTCGAATGTGTCGGGCGTTGACTCGTGGTGTCGCAACGCGGTCGCGAAGTGATCGGCGAAGTCCGAATCGCCCGCAACAAGCCCACGCGCCCGGGCGGCCCGCGCAAGCGCGAACGGCTGACCCTTGGCGCCGGCCGCGGCCTCATAGCGGGCGGCCATCTCAAACGCCTCCGACTGCCGGCCGAGACGCACCAGCGCCTCGACGATGTCCGGAGCAGGCGAGAGGTCCGGGTCGCTGATCGAAGTCACCTGCAGCCAGGCTTCGCATGCGGCCAGGTGGCCGAGCGCCGCTTCCGGGTGCCCCAGCCCGAGCTCGAGCATGCCCAGGGCGATCATCGCCCATGCCTTGTAGAAGCCCATGCCCAGCATCTCGGACAGCTCTAGGCCCTCGGCGGCGTGGGCGCGGCACTCTTCGGCCCGGCCCTCCAGCGCGTCGAGCCATGCCAGTCCTGTCAGGGGGCCCGGGAGCCACGTCAACTGCGCCGTCTCGCGCGCTACCCGCATCGCGTCCTCGTACATCGCTCGCGCCAGGGGCCAGCGGTTGGTCGCGAACGCATCGCGCCCGAGGAAGAAGAGAACCACCGGCAGCGCAGCGGTGGGCGCTCGGTCTCGGGCGCGGACGAGCGCGCGGTCGAGCAGGTCGCGCCCCGCCTGCACTTCCCGAAGCCAGAGTCCGGTCACACCCGCACACATCAGCAGCAGGGGATCGGTGGCGTCTTCGGGCAGCTGCTGGAACAACGGCACGCTCCGGTGTAGGTGCCGCGGGCCGTCATCGCCGCGTCCGGCAAGGACGGCAAGGGCCCCATATGCGACGTTGGCGAAGATGCCCGACTCCGGGGGGTCGTCCGGGCGCAGCAGCTCGATCGCGCGCTCCGCGGCCGCCATCATTTGAGCGGGGTTGCCGGCGCCGTACGTTGCGATCGTCGCGTCGGCAAGGATGCGGATGGCCTTCAGCCGGTCGCGCGGTTCGATCGCCTCGGCCGCGGCGACGAGCGTGCGGTAACCCTCGAGCACTGCCCCGCGTCTCATGGCGATATGGCCGCCGAGGGTGTCTATCTCAACCCGCAGGTCGTCGCCGGCAAGCTCGCGCGCAGCGCGCAACGACTCCTCGGCATCCTCTGCTTGGCCCCCGAGCCACGCGTTGTCGGCAGCCTGGAACAGGCGCTCCGCGCGCACGCCCTCGTCCTCGGTGAGCCGGGCGGATTCCGCCCAGGCGCGCGCGGCAGCGGCGTAGCCGGAGCTTTCCCTGGCGCGGCGTGCGGCGGCCTCGAGAGCGGTCGCGGCCTCTGCGTCCCACCCCGCCGCGGCGCCTGCGAGGTGCCAGGCATGGCGGTCTGCGTCATCAGTGCCCGTCATCACTCCAGCCAGAGCGCGATGGGCTGCGCGGCGGTCGGCGGGCGAGGCGGAATGATAGATAGACGCGCGCGCAAGGGGATGGACGAACTCGATGCGGCCGGCGTGCAGAACGACCAGCGCCGCGGCATCCTCAGCCTCCTCGACCGCTTCCGCACCTAGGCCGATCGACGCAGCGGCGCGACGGACCTGGCCCATGTCCATCGTTCCAGAGCTCGCGAGCAGCACGAGCACACGGCGCGCGCTCTCGGACAGTCCCACCGCGCGCCGCAGGTAGGCGCGCTCGACGTTCGTCGCCACGGGGAGGTTGTCATAGGGCGCCGCGTGCACTCGGTGCGCCTCCGGCCCGAGCTCGAGCAGCGCGAGCGGATTGCCGCCTGTGGCATCGACCAGCCTCGCTGCGACCTCGGCCGAGACGGCCCCCGCGCCGGAACGTGAAAGCAGCTCGGCCGCCCATTCGCGATTGAGGCCCGCGGGCCTCAGCTCGGGCAGCCCGGCCGCCAGCAGAGGCGACTCCTCCCCCTCACGCACTGCGATGATCACCGCAACCGGGTCGGCCACGAGCCGTCGGGCGGCGAAGCCGATCGCCTCGGCCGAGGCTCGGTCGAGCCATTGAGCGTCGTCGATGGTGAGCAGCAACGGTGCCTCGTCCGCGTAGGCCGAGATCAGACCGAGCACCGCGGCGCCGATGATCAACCGGTCCGGCTCGATCCGCGGGCCGAGGCCAAGCGACGAGCGCAGCGCGTCGGCGTGGAAGGGGGGCAGGCGATCGAGGCGATCGAGTGCGGGATGAAGAAGCTCGTTGAGGCCCGCGAACGGAACGTCGGCCTCGAACTCAACGCCGCGGGCTGTGAGCACTGTCATCGACGCGGCATGCTCGACCGCGTAGTCGAGCAGCGCGGTCTTCCCGATTCCGGGCTCGCCGCGGATGACCAGGCGCGCGCTCTTCCCCAGCCGCGCCGCGGCCAGCGCCTGGTCGATCGCAATAAGCTCCCGCTCTCGTCCGAGCAGCACCGACTCCTAGTGTCGCGCGTCTCCAGGCGGCCAGGGGACCCTCGGCCAACTACTAGGTGGGCCCCCTGATGCGACGCCCCCGCCGCCGCACCTACGTTCGGAGCATCCCATTTTCAGGAGGTGTTTCGGATGGCGATACAGACCCAGGAGATCAACATGGACAAGCTCAACGCCTTTCTCGGTCAGGCGATCGGCGAGCTTGGAGCGACAGTGAATGCGGGCCTGATCGTGATCGGCGACAAACTCGGGCTCTACAAGGCGATGGCGGACGGCAAGCCCGTGACTTCGCAGGAGCTGGCTGAGACGACGGGCACAGCCGAGCGGTACATCCGCGAGTGGTTGAACGCGCAGGCGGCCGGCGGGTTCGTGACCTACGACCCCTCGAGCCAGCGCTACCATCTGCCCGCGGAGCAGGCGATGGCGCTGGCCAACGAGGACAGCCCCGCGTTCGTATGCGGCGCCTTCGAGCTCGCGACGGCGACGCTTCGGGCGGGCGCCGAGATCCAGGACGCGTTCAAGACCGGGCGTGGCTTCGGCTGGCACGAGCATGACCAGGGCGTGGCCACCGGCTGTGAGCGATTCTTCCGCCCCGGCTACAACGCGAACCTTGTGTCGGCGTGGCTGCCGGCTCTCGATGGCGTGGAATCCAAGCTGCGCGTCGGCGCGAAGGTGGCCGACGTCGGCTGCGGCCTGGGCGCGTCGACCCGACTGATGGCCGCGGCGTACCCGCGCTCGCAGTTCATCGGCTTCGACTACGACGCGGAGTCGATCGAGTTGGCCCGAGGCAAGACGGCGGGCCTCAAGAACACCGTGTTCGAGGTCGCCGAGGCGGCGGCCTACCCCGGCGCCGGCTATGACCTTGTCGCAATGTTCGACTGCCTGCACGACATGGGCGACCCCATCGGGGCCGCGAAGCACGTGCGGCAGACCCTGGCGCCGGACGGCACGTGGCTCATCGTCGAGCCGATCGCGGGCGACAAGGTGGAGCAGAACCTGAACCCGGTCGGGCGCGCTTACTACGCGTTCTCAAGCTTCCTGTGCACGCCCAACTCGCTTTCCCAGGATGTCGGCCTGGCGCTCGGCGCGCAGGCCGGCGAAGCGCGGATCCGCGACGTGGTGACCGCCGGCGGGTTCACGCGCTTTCGCCGGATCGCCGAAACGCCATTCAACGCCGTTTACGAAGCCCGAGCCTGATCTCCCGAAGGCGGGCGGTCTCATACGCCGCCCGCCCTTACCTTTATTAGGGGTTCTGAGATGCCACACGCCGACACAGGGATGCGGGCGCGGCTTGCCGATCAGAGTGGATACGCCACCAGACGCGACGGGCTGCGGCTCTACTACGAGGTCTTCGGAGAGGGTCCCAAGACCATCGTGCTCATGCCCTGCTACCCCATCTCCCACTCGCGGATGTGGAAGGGACAGATTCACTATCTGGCGCGGCACTTCCGCCTGATCGCGTACGACGGGATCGGCAATGGTCTCTCGGACCACCCCGACCCGAAGACTCTGTTTTCGGCAAGCAATTACGCGAATGACTGCCTCACCGTCATGGACGCCTCCGATACCAGGAGTGCGATCCTCGTCGGGTTGTGTGCCGACGGTGTGTGGCCGGCGATCCAGCTCGCAGCATCCGACCCCGGGCGCGTGCTGGGCATTGTCGCCTTCGCGCCCGGCGTTCCACGGCTTACACCGCCGAGACCGGAACGTGCTGCCGCCGTTGCGGCATATGACCAGGAGCTCGCGAGCTACGAGGGATGGTTCAAGCAAAACCGCCACTACATCGAGAAGAACTTCCGCGACTTCATGGAATTTTTCTTCGGCGAGATGTATCCGGAGCCTCACTCGACCAAGCAGATCGAGGACACCGTGGCCTACGCGCTCGACGGGCGCGTCGAGACATTCCTCATGGACGATGGCGAGCCGGTCGCCGATTCTGTCGAGGAGATCGAGGCCGTCTGCGCGCAGGTGCGATGCCCCGTGTTGGTTGTCCACGGCGATCGCGATAACTGCCAACCTTTCGATCGCGCCGTTCGGACGGCGGAGCTGACCAGCGCGCAGCGCGTCGTGCTTCCTGGATCGGGGCACATTCTTGTGGCCCGGAGGCCGGTGAAGGCGAACCAGCTGATCAGCGAGTTCGCCGGCGACGGCGCTGTGTCGTGGCCGGCGATGCGCGGGCGGCGGGGCGGCAAGCGCGCGCTCTTGGTGAGCTCGCCGATCGGCCTCGGGCACGCTTGGCGCGATGTCGCAATCGCGCGCGAGCTGCGGCGGCAGGTACCGGGCCTCGAAGTCGAGTGGCTCGCGCAGCCGCCGCTGACGACGCTGCTCGCTGCCGCCGGCGAGAAGGTCCACCCAGCCTCGAAGGAGCTTGCGGCCGAGTCAGCGCACGTCGACAACGAAGCCCGCGAGCACGAGCTTCACGCCTTCCAGATGATCCGGCGGATGGACGAGATCCTCTGCGCGAACTTCATGGTGTTCCACGACGTCGTCAAGCAGGAGAGGTTCGACGTGTGGATCGCGGACGAAGGCTGGGAGATCGACCACTTCCTGCACGAGGAGCCACAGCTGAAAACGTCGCCCTACGTGTGGATCGCGGACTTCTGCGGGTTCGTGCCGATGCCCGCAGGTGGCGAGCGCGAGGAGTTCCTGGTCTCCGACCTCAACGCTGAGATGATCGAACACGTCGACGGGCACCCGGGACTGCGCGACCTGTCGATCTTCATCGGCGACAGTGCGGACATCGTGGCGCGGGATTTCGGACCCGGGTTGCCGTCGATCCGCGAGTGGACGGAGGCGCACTACAAGTTCTCGGGCTACGTCCTGCCGTTCGATCCTGCGACGTTGCGCGACCGCTTGGCACTGCGCGTCGAGCTCGGATACCACCCTGATGCGACGTTGATCGTGGCCAGCGTGGGCGGGTCGGCGGTCGGTATCCATCTCTTGCGGCGGATCGCCGCGGGATTCGGCATGCTGCGCTCGTCGATGCCCGACGCCGAGCTGCTGATCGTGTGCGGACCGCGCATCGATCCGTCCGAGTTCGCGGGCTTGAGCGGCGTTCAAGCGGTTGGTTACGTTCACGACCTGTCGCGAACGCTCGCGTGTTGCGACCTCGCTGTCGTGCAGGGTGGGCTGTCGACGACGATGGAGCTGGTTGCCAACCGCCGTCCGTTCATCTATCTCCCGCTGCGCAACCACTTCGAGCAGAACTTCCACGTCGCTCACAGGCTGATGCGCTATGGCGCGCCGCCACCGACCGACTACGAGGAAGCGACACCAGAGCGGCTTGCGCGGCAGATGGCGGAGCGAATGCGGGCGCGAGTGAGCTATGCGCCGGTGGAACCTGGCGGGGCGGCGCGCGCGGCGGGGCTCATCGCTCCGTTGCTGCGGCAAACCTGAAAGCAACGAAGCATGAGAGCCAGGCAGCCTGACCGTCTGGGCTACACGGTTCGCAATGGTGTTGGGCTGCACTGGGAACTGCACGGTCAGGGCGAACCGACCGTGTTCCTGCTGCCGACGTGGTCGATCATCCACTCGCGGCACTGGAAATTCCAGGTCGCCGACCTCGCACGGCACTGCCGCGTGCTTGTGATGGATGGGAGGGGCAATGGACTCTCCGACCGGCCGCTTGATCCGAAAGCTTATGCCGATGAGGAGTTCGCCAAGGATGCCCTGGCGGTGATGGATGACACCGACACCGATTCTGCCGCGCTGGTCGCAGTGTCCTCTGGCGCTCGGTGGGCCATGCTGCTGGCCGCGCAGCACCCGGAGCGGGTCAAGTCGGTCGTGTTCATCGGACCTGCGGTACCGCTTGAGCCGTGGAAACCAATGTGGACGGCCACCAAGACTGCTTTTGACTACGAGCACGACGAATACGACGACTGGATGAAGTGGAACTCCCATTACTGGATGCGAAACCATCGCGGTTTCCTGGAATTCTTCTTCGGGCGAGTCTTTGTAGAACCGCATTCGACGAAGCCGATCGAAGACACCGTCAGCTGGGGTCTTGACACGACACCAGAGGTGCTCATCGCGACCAACCGGGCGGAGAACGTGGACGAAGCGCGCGCGAACGACCTCGGAGAACGCATTCGATGCCCGGTCCTGATCATCCACGGCGACGAGGACGAGATCGTCCTCCACGAGAACGGCGTCGCGCTGGCCGACCTGACCCGAGGCCGCCTCTTGACCATGGAGGGGTCAGGGCACTGCCCGCACGTTCGCGATCCCGTGGCGGTCAACCTCGCAATTCGCGAGTTCCTGCTTCCGTCGACGCCGGCTCCAACTCATACCCGAGCGCGCAGCCGCCGGCGCCGGGCGATCTATGTCTCATCTCCGATCGGCCTTGGCCATGCCCGCAGAGACCTCGCCATCGCCGAGGAGCTTCGCAAGCTTGTCCCAGACCTCGAGATCGACTGGCTCGCGCAGGATCCGGTGACTCGAGTGCTCGACGCCCATGGCGAACGGATTCACCCGGCCAGCAAGGAGCTGGCCATCGAGTCGCAACATATCGAATCAGAGTCGGGCCCTCATCGCTTGCATGTTTTCGAGGCGTGGCGCCGGATGGACGAGATCCTGCTGTCCAACTTCATGGTGTTCCTGGACGCCGTACGCGAACGCGACTACGACGTCTGGATCGGCGATGAAGCCTGGGAGCTCGACTATTACCTCCACGAAAATCCCGGGCTCAAGCGGGCGGCTTATGTCTGGTTGACGGACTTCGTCGGCTGGCTGCCGATGCCGGCGCTTGGCGAACGTGACATCGCGCTCACAGCGGACTACAACGCCGAGATGATCGAGCAGATCGAACGCTTCCCTTGGCTGCGTGATCGCGCGATCTTCATCGGTCGGCCCGACGACATTGTGGATGGCGCGTTTGGACCTGGGCTGCCTGAAATTCGCGCCTGGACTGAGAAGCACTACGACTTTACGGGCGGCTACATCCTCGGCCTGGACCAGAACGTGGTCAGCGATCGCGCCGAACTGCGACGCCGGCTGGGCTACCGCGCCGACGAAGTGGTCTGCATCGCGTCGGTCGGGGGCTCAGGCGTGGGAGCAGAGCTCATGGTTCGACTGATGAACGCTTTTCCAGCGGCCAAGCGTCGGATTCCTGGGCTGCGCATGGTCGCTGTCGGAGGCCCGCGCATCGACATGAGCACCCTTCCAAGCGTCAACGGGGTCGAGGTGCATTCGTTTGTCCCCGACCTGGACCTCCATCTGGCCGCATGCGATATCGCCCTGACGCAAGGCGGGCTGAGCACGACCATGGAACTGACCGCCTCCAGCCGTCCGTTCATCTACTTCCCGCTGCGAGACCACTGCGAGCAGGCTTTCCATGTCAGGCACCGACTCGAGCGATATCGCGCCGGCAAATGCATGGACTTTGATGATGCGACACCCGACAACCTGGCCACGGCGATCGAGTCCCTCCTCTCACAGCCGGTCGATTACCTGGAGGTCGAAAAGGGAGGAGCGGCCCGTGCCGCAAAGCTGATCGCCGAACTTCTCTAGTTTGGCGCTGGGAATGTTCGCCAACTTCATCCTCGCCTCGGGCTCAGTTTCGATTTCTGATCCTAGATGCAGAAACCAGCCGCCTGTACCAGGTAAGGACGCAGCAGTTCCTAGCAGGCTTCTACGATGCGTGGTACAGGTGGGGAACTCCACCATGGGTTGGCGGTCCGCGGGCGGAACTGGTCAAGGTCCGCGTCGCGGCCCTGACTGGTGCGACCAGTTGGCGCGCAGTCGCCCTGACCGGCCCTGACCAATCGGCGGGGGTCATGTCCTGTCTTCGAGCTGCGGTGGGTTCCGCACCGCGGCCGACGACATTGATTACGAAAGAAGGGATTTGGCCTGGTCGAGCAGCCTGGCCTTGCGTGACGAGTACCCGCGCCTGCCGCTCAGTGATCGGCCGGCCCCCGAACTCAGCATTCTCCAGTAGGGTGCTCATCTGCGACGCCAGCACGTCGCGCTGGGTATTGAGCGAGGAGAGCTGGTCCTCGAGGGCCGCTCCCCGCCACCGTCGCGATCGGTCCGTTGACATCGTGTGGTCGCATGCCTGTACGCGGTCGCCGCAATGGCCGTCGTTCTTGTGGCAGGAGGCCGATGGCTCACCCGCAGCCACGTATTCCCGGAGCCGCCACCCGCGCTACCGCACGTCGCTGGGCGCGTCGGGTCGTCGCCAGTACCGCCCTTGTTCTAGGACCACTTGAGTGGTCGATTC
>DASVEP010000101.1:0-17197 GCA_036380475.1 Candidatus Dormiibacterota bacterium | reverse complement strand
GTCACCGAGCGCGACCAGGCGATCACGATTCACGTCGGCCAGAAGCTGGAGGTGGCCCTTCACGCAAGGTCGGGCATGAGCAACTGGAGCAATGTGATGTCGAGCAACACCCAGGTGCTCGTGGGGATCGTGAACCCGGCCGCCACGGCTGCCCGCGGGGTGACCCTTGCCGCGTTCGAGGCCAAGGCCCCGGGAGAGGCCGTCCTGACAGCGAGTGCCGGCGCCATGTGCTCGCCTGGTCAGGCTTGCCCTATGTTCGCGATCCTCTGGTCTGTGACGGTGACTGTTACCTAGTGCACCACTAGGAAGCGGCGGCGCGAAGCGCGACCGCCACCGCCTCGAGCTCCGCACGACCCGGTGGGTGCTCGTATTTTTCCGGAAAGGTGAGACCGAAACCATCTCCCGCATAACGCGGGATCACGTGGATGTGGAAATGCGGTACATCCTGGAACGCGGCCGCGCCATCCATGACCAGAAGGTTGGCGCCGGTCGCCCCAAGCGTGTGCCGCGCAAGCGACGCCATTCGCCGCGCCACCCTGAATGCACGCAACGCGACCGTTTCGTCGACATCGTCCATCAGCTCCGCGTGTACTCGCGGTACCACGAGCATGTGGCCGCGGGTGATCGGCTGGATGTCCATGAAAGCCACCACGGTGTCGTCCTCATGCGTGAAGCTCGCGGTCTCGTCGCCGCGGACGATGGCACAGAAAACGCAGTCGCTTGACATCCGGACGAAGCTTAGGGCTCGCCGACGTCGATTTAGCGCTACTCGCCCTGAACAGGAGGCTCGACTTCGCTCAAAGAGGCTGTCGCGATGTCGAGCTGCTCGGCAATGGCGTCGGCTCCGTTGGCCATGATCGCGGCGTCCACCGCATCCAGGAGCGCTGTCGCGCCTGCTTCATCGCCCAGCGGTATCTCGCCGTTGCTCCCGACTTCGACCGGCAACCGCTGACCGCGCCGGCGCCTGCGCGCCCTCCGGTCCCCTCGATGCGGCCGCGACAGCCGCTGGACCTGGGAACGGATGCCGACGCGTTGGCATGCGGTCACAACCGCGCCCACGCCGGCGACGAGGCCATCCTGCCGCACGTGCTCGAAGAGGGGCCCGAACAGGTCGGGCGCGCCGGGGATCACCGTCTTCGAGTCGCCGACGATGACGAGCAGCTTCTTCGCGCGCGAGATGGCGACGTTGACCCGGTTCGGGTCGTTGAGGAAGCCGATTGCCGCCCTGTCGTTCGACCGCACCAGGGAAAGGATCACAGCGTCCGACTCGCGTCCCTCGAAAGCGTCAACAGACTCGATGTCGTCCGGCGGCACGATGCCTTTCAGCGAGCCCTGCAACCGGTTCACCTGCGAGTTGTACATGGCAATCACCGCGAGCTTGGCCTTGCGGACGCGCCGGCGGATGATCGACGTGATGTCCTTGCAGAGCGCGACTTCAAACTCGTTCGCGACCGAACGCTGAGCGTCGCGGTACTCGTCCTGCGCGCCGGTGTCAACCCACACCAGCTCGCGGTCGAACGGCCACGGCAGCGGCATACGCGGATGCGGAGCCTCGTGGATGAGCTTGCCTTCGTAGAAGAGATCGGAGACAACACGCCCGATCGGCTCGCGCATGCGGTACTGGCGCGGCAGCATGATTCGTGAGGTCGCCGGGACCCTGTCCCAGATCCAGCCGTAGAAGCTGTCGTCCCTCACGACCTCGTCGAGCGGCTGCTCGATTTTGAAAGTCGAGGCCGCTTCCTCCATCACAGGCGGCAGCTGCTTGAGGTCGCCGATCATCACCCAGCGCTTGGCCAACGGCATGAGCGCGAGCGCCTCGTTGGACCGGACCTTGTTGGCCTCATCGAGGACCAGCCAGTCGAACACCTTGAATCGCAATCGCGAGTCGATCGCCAGCCGGTTGCACGTGCCGGCAACCAGGTTGTAGGGCTCGAGGTCGTCGCCCTCGACGAGGGTCGGCCTCAGTCGGCGCGGCACCTTGCCAGGTTCTGCGATGCGCGCCTGTCGGACATGCGAGAAACCGAGCAGCCGTTCCTGGCCGGTGTCGACGGCGTCGTTGGAGTGTGAAGAGAAAAGAATCGAAGCGCCCGGGTTGCGGCCGAGGATGCGCCGGATGGATTCGACGATGGCGGTGGTCTTCCCGGTTCCCGGCGGCCCCTGGATGAGATAGAGCTGGCCGGGTCGCATTCCCATGACGCGCGCAACCGCCTCGGCCTGCTCCTCGTTGGGGTCGGGCAGGTGGTGTGCCTTCTTGCCGTCGAGCGGCACGCGTGGCGGGCTCCCCAGCCAACCGGTGTCGGCCAGCTCGGCGGCGAGCGCACCCGAGCGCGGGCTGCCTATCTGCAGCTGCCGGATGACCGAACGCTGGGCCTCGAACATCTCCACGCTCGCCGTCGGCAGCACGATGCCCTCGTCCGGCAGCGGGTCGTAGCGGCGGAAGCTGACCCACAGGTTTGAGCCCTGGACGCGGTCGAGCGACATCCCGCGGTACTCGGGATAGCCCGCCGAGCGCACGGTCAGCGAGTCGATGCCACGGTAGATGCGGCCGTCCGCGTCATCGACCAGGTGGAGGATCGCGCGGACGTATTCGCCGCCGCGCATGTCCTCGCCGCAGTCGGGGCAGTGGATGCCGTTCGATGTCGGGACCTCGGTCTCGCACTTGGGGCACTCGATCCACTGCTCCGTGGCCTCGTAGCGCCGAACGGCCGCCTCCGCGAGCTTCTCGCGGTAGTCGCGAAGGTGTTCGATGAAGCGCAGGGTCGAGTCGAGGATCGGCAGCTTCTTGGCATTCTCCCGGAGCCCGATCGCCGTGAATCCCTCCAGGTCTCCGTCCCACTCCTTGACGAGCTGCAGCTCCTGGTAGGTCAGCCGAAGGCGGTTCTTCTCCATCTCGAACTCGCCGTCGAGGTCCTGCCAGTCGGTGATCTCCAGCGCGAGCCCCTGCGGCGTGCGGCCCAGCCTCCCGGTCAGCAGCGTCTGCCTGACCTGGCCGGTGAACTCGAGCGGCTTTTCAGGCTTGACGATCGTGTAGATCCCGTCGATGCTCCGCTGCTCCTCGAGGGCCTGGCGCAGCAGCTCCGCTCCGCCGGCGGCCTCGAGAGCCGTCACCTTTGCGGCCGCGGGCGTGCCGGGACGCACGCGGATTCCAAGCCGGCCGGACTGAATCTCCTCGCCTGGAATGTCCGGATTCCACAGCGGGAGGACGTCGCCGGGGTTAGGCGTGCTCATATCAAGCAGACCTAGAGGTCGATGCGCGGTTGAGATGTGAAATGGGAATCAACTGAGTTCAAAAAGGGGGTCCCCAGGCGGGACCTAGCACCCCAATGGGCAGGGCTTACGTTAGCACACAAATACCCTCTCCCTGCCAAGGAGAGGGGTGCGCCGGGAGCTGGCTGCGCCAGGCCCGGCGCCTGAGGGGGGAGTTCCCCCCTGAGCAAAGACATCTGGAGTGGGGGCAGATTTCATCCGCAGCCCGTCTATTGCACTATTGACGCGCCATGTGGAAGAACCGGCTAAAGCCGTACGACCTGCTCAGTGAGGAGGACGTCGAGGCCATCCACGGCCAAGCGATGAACATCCTCGAAGAGATCGGGGTCGACTTCCTCCACGACCGGGCGCGGGAGATCTTCGGCAAGGCGGGCATGAAGATCGACGACATGAGGGTCAGGTTCGACCGGGACTTCATCCTCGAGACGGTCGCGAAGACGCCGGCCACCTTCGGTCTCCAGGCTCGAAACCCGGCGCGTTCGGTCGTCCTAGGCGGCGACAACGTTGTGACGGCCCCTGTGTACGGACCGCCCTTCATAACCGACCTCGAGCGCGGTCGACGCGGCGCAACGATCGAGGACTTCAGCAACTTCGACAAGATGGCCCAGGCAATCGATCAGATCCATTGCGCGGGCGGTACCACCGTCGAGCCGGAGGACCTTCCTCTCGGGACGCGGCACCTGGACATGGTTTATTCCCACATGCGGTGGACCGATAAACCTTTCATGGGCAGCGTCATATCCTCAGAGAACGCGCGCGACACGATCGAGATGGCGTCGATCCTGTTCGGCGGCCGCGACAAGATCGAAAAGACGCCCGCGGTCATCAGCCTCATCAACGTCAACAGCCCGCTGCGCTACGACGACCGCATGCTGGGCGCGCTGCTCGAGTACTCGGAGGTCGGCCAGCCGGTCATCGTGACGCCCTTCCTCATGGCAGGCGCCATGTCGCCCATGGGCCTCGCCGGAACCGTGGCGCAGCAGACCGCCGAAGCCCTGGCCGGCATCGCGCTCGTGCAGCTCATCCGCCCGGGCACCCCCAGCGTGTACGGGTCGTTCCTGACCAACACCGACATGCAGTCGGGGAGCCCTGCGTTCGGCACCCCGGAATCGGCGATGGGCATCCTGGCGAGCGCCCAGATGGCGCGCCACTACAACCTACCTTTCCGGGGTGGCGGCGCCCTGACCTCATCCAAGGCGCCGGATGCCCAGGCGGCATACGAATCGATGATGTGCATGTGGCCGACCGTTCTCGGCCGCGTCAATTTCGTGCTCCACGCCGCCGGCTGGCTCGAGAGCGCGCTGCTCGCGTCTTACGAGAAGTTCATCATCGACGTCGAGGCGCTGCGGATGTTCGAGTGGATCCTGGATCGCGGCCTGCCCGTGAACGAAGAAGGCATGGCGATGGACGCGCTCCGAGAGGTCGGCCCGGGCGGGCACTTCCTTGGCGCTGAGCACACGCTGCGCAACTATCGCACCGGTTTTTACCGACCGTGGATCTCGTCCACGGAAAATTTCGACCGCTGGAACCGTTTCGGCGCCCGGACCGCAGATGTCGTTGCTGCAGAGAAGTGGAAGCAGGTCCTGGCCGAGTATCCGGACCCAGGAATCGACCCTGGCGTCGACGAGCAGCTGCGCGAGTACATCACCCGGCGCAAGCAGGAGTTGGGCGACGACTGAAGATCAGGCGCGCAAGCGCCTGGGCTACCTGCTGACGAAGATCGCTTCAGCGGAGCCGGCACCGGCGAGCGGTTCGGCGGCGGCGGCGGTTGTTGCTGCTGCGGCGGCGCTGGTCCAGAAGGTGGCCAGGCTTTCCGCCAAGCAGTGGGCCGAGTCGGCCGATGTGCATGCGCGTGCCGAGCGCCTGCGCCTGCGCAGCGAGGAGCTCATCGAAGAAGACTCGAGGGCATACCTGGCGTTTGTCGCAGCAGTCCGATCGGGCAAGGATGTTGCCGGCGCCCAATCCAGGACTGTTGAGATCCCTCTCGAGATCGTGAGGGCGGCAGCCGAGGTCTCGTCGCTCGCGGTGCAATTGGCGTCTTTGGGAAACCCGAGGCTGCGTGCCGATGCCGTGGTGGCGGCGATGCTCTCTGCCGCGGCTGCCGAATCCGCGGCATTCCTCGTCGCGGTCAATGTTGGCGACGGCGAGGACGAGCGGCTCGACGATGCGCGAAGGCTGGCGAGCGAGTCTAGCGCGCGGCTTCAGTCGCCAGCCGTTCGAGGCTCCGAAGGTGGTCGCGATCGTGGTCCAGCGCGATCTTGAGGTACCCGTCGACGGTGACCTCGCCGAACTTCGCATGCACGCCGACGCGATTCCGCTCCTCGTCAGTCAGCCCGCGCACAAAGTCGATCAACCGCCTGCGTGAGTCGGCCCACTCCTCGAGCGCGCTCTTCAGCGCAATGTGGTCGAAGTCCCGATTGTCGTTGGAGTAGAACTCGAACTCAGGGCGCTCGCCCGCGGCCATCGCCCGGATGCGCGGCTCGAAGCATTCCTTCTCCGTGGCCGCCAGGTGCGCGGCCACATCGCGCAACGTCCAGGCGCCGACGCGGGCAGGATCGTCGTCGGGCACGAGTTGGGTCATCGCGACCACGAGCTCATGGCTGGCCGCCAGCTGCTCGAGCAGGGTGTCGCTCACGCAGACGGGTCCGGATTCATCAGCTTCGCGCGCGGGTTGGCGCCATCGAGCTCGGCCATGACCGCCGAGAGTACCTCATCCGGCGTGCCCTCCCTCTCCTCGACCGGGCCCCACCGCCAGCCATCGAGGTATGCGTCCATGTCGGTCGAGCCGTCTTTCATCGCGAATGCGTCGATGGCGACCTGAAAACGGTCGGGCATCATCCGCTTGACCTGAGCGTCGCCCTCCCAGGCCTTGACCTGAGACGGAATGTGCTTCCAATACATCACCTGGTAGGAAGCCAACGCTCTTACGCCGCCATGAGGTCGGCCAGGCGCGATTCGAGCTCGCCGAGGCCGACGTCGTTGATCTCGAGCGGAAGGCCGAGGTATTTGGCGATCGCCTCCGCTTTTTCGCCGAGCCGCGGGTTCGGCACCTGGCGAAGGTAATAGAGCGCCTCGTAGTTGCCGAACAGCATCTCCTTCAAATCCGGATGCCGGTCGAGGCCGAGCCCGCGGACGACTGCACGATCGAAGTTTCGAACCAGCCAGTCGGTGAGGAAAAAGGTTCCGGGCCGTTCATCGCTCACCTGCGCGAACAGGTCCACGCCGGCGAGCATCTCGTAACAATGCGGGCCTCTCACCCTCGACGCGCCGTACTCGTCGAGGATCGGTTCCAGCTTTCCGGTCATGCCGCATTCCCCATACACCACCACCAACCGGTCGTATTTCGGGCGCAGCATCTGCAGACGCTCGCGGAGCTCCTCGACGATGCGGTTCGGATAAAGGTGCAGGAGCGCGGAGACGCCGTAGATGTCGACGTCCCAGCCCCGCCGGTCGACGATGTCCTTCACCTCTTTGCCCAGGGCTCCGCAGATGACGAAGGCCGTTTTCATCCGACGAGCTCCAGGTCTGGAAAGCGAAGCACTGACACAAACGCATCGTTGAAGTCGGCGCGGCCCGACAGCTCGACGTACTCGATGCGGCTCGGGAGCTCGAACGCCACCTGGCGCTCGCGATAAGACAGCAGGGCGATCTTGGCGCCTTCGCCCGCCGAGTTGCCGACCGCGATGATCTTGTCGACGTCGACCGGCGGCACCAGGCCGATGATCTTGGCGCTTTCTGGGTTCAAGTAGGAGCCGAACGACCCGCCGAGGAAGATCTCGTCGAGGTCGGACGCGGTCACGCCCAGGATGCCCATGAGGATCATGATCCCGGTCGCGATCGAACCCTTTGCAAACTGCAGCTCGCGCACGTCGCGCTGGCTCAGGTAAACGCCGTCGGCGAGCTGGAACGCCCGCACGCCCTCGACCTCGATGAGGCGATTCGACAGAGGGTGGTCGGGCGCCTCGAGCGCCGACAGCATCCGGCCCGAGTGGTCGAGCAAGCCAACGTTCAGGAGCTGAGCCACCGCATCGACGAGGCCCGAGCCACAGAGTCCGAGGGGCTTGATGTCGCCGCCGATGATCTGCAGCTCTACGGTGTCGCCGAGATGCACGCCTTCGATAGCGCCGTCAGTCGCGCGCATGCCGCACTTGATCTGGCTGCCCTCGAAGGCTGGGCCGGCCGGCGCCGCGGTGGCCAACGTCCGCTGGCTGCTACCGATGACGATCTCGCCATTGGTGCCGACATCGACGAACACGCGCATCTTGTCCTCTCGCGCGATGCCGGTCGCGAGCACCCCGGAGACGATGTCGGCGCCGACATAGGCGCCCAGCGCGGGGAGGGTCTGGATGTATCCGCCTGGATGGATCCGAAGCCCGACCTCGTCGGCGCGGACGCTCAGCGCATCCATGAACGCCGGCGTGAACGGCATCATCGAGATCGGGGTCGGGTCGATTCCAAACAGCAGATGCAGCATCGTGACGTTCCCGACCACCACCGCCTCGTAAGTCCGCTGCGGGGTGACACCAGCCTCGCGATACAGCTCGTCGAGGATCCAGTTCATCGTGCCCACGACCGCGTCCCGGAGCTCTTCGATGCTCTCGGGGCCGTTCATCGCGTGGCTGATCCGCGAGATGACGTCGGCTCCGAACGGAGCCTGGCCGTTGAGGGTGGAGCGCACTGCGGTCGCCATGCCGGTCCGCAAGTTCATGAGCGTGCCGACCAGCGTGGTCGTGCCCACGTCGAAGGCGACGCCGAAGCACTCGTCTGTGGTGTCGCCTGCCTCGATCGCGACCAGTTGCTCGCCCGCGAGCACCGCGGTGACCTTGAAGCCCGACTCACGCAGCGTGGTCGGCAGCGTCCGCAGAACCGCGATGCCGGCCGACATGTCGTGACCTTCAGCACTGAGCGCATCCTTCAGACGGGTGACGTCGCTGCGCTGGTCGTGAAGGTCGGGTTCGGCGAGCTCGATGTAGACCTTGCGGACGTTGGGGTCGATGATGACCAGGCGGCTGAGGCCCATCGTCGCCGCCTTCGGCACGCGCAGCAGCTGCGGAACCTCACACGAGATGTCCTCGTAGATGCGGGCCTGGCAAGAGAGCCGCCAGCCTTCGTCAATCTCGTCTTTGCGCAGCAGCCGGTGATCCGCCGTGGTGACTTCGCTCGTGCCCTCGATCAATCGCACCTTGCACTTGCCGCACGTTCCGCGCCCGCCGCAAGTGGAGTCGATCGGCAGGCCGATCCAGTGAGCGGCGCTGAACAACGTGGTGCCCGGCGGCACGCGCGTGGTCCGGTCGAACGGCCGGTAGATCACCTCCAGCTTGCGCTGGATCATTTAGATGACGCCTGGGCCAGCTCCGCGCGATAGCTCGAGATCCAGCGCATCGCATATTCGTCGTGGCCGAGCAGGAGGTCTCCTGCGAGCACGGCCCTGCGCACCTCAGGGACGAGCGGATTCGTGATTGCGCATGTCAGCCCGGCGTGCATCGCCAGGGGCAGAAATGCGGCGTTCACTGTGGCGCGATCCGGCAACCCGAAAGAAACGTTGGATGCGCCGCAAACCATGTTGTTGCCGAGCTCGTCGCGGATCAGGCGCATCGTCTCGAGGGTGACGAGGCCGCAGGTCGGGTCGGCCGCCACCGTCATTGCGATGGGGTCGATGATCACATCCTCTTTCGGGATGCCGTAATCGGATGCGCGGTCGACGATCCGGCGCGCGATTGCGAGCCGCTCCGAAGGCACCATCGAGATGCCCGTCTCGTCATTGGCCATCGCAATCACCGCAGCGCCGTGCTTCTTGACCAGCGGCAGGATGCGATCCATCCGCTCGTCTTCGGCCGTCACGGAGTTGACCAGCGCCTTGCCTTCGTACGCGGCGAGCCCTGCCTCCAGCGCCTCCAGCACAGATGAGTCGATGCAGATCGGGAGGTCGCTGACCTCGCAGACAGCTTTGATGGTGGCAACCAGAAGCGCCGGCTCGTCGATCGCCGGAATGCCGGCGTTGACGTCCAGCATGTGCGCGCCGGCGGCTCCCTGCGCGATCGCGTCGGAGCGCACCCGGTCCATCTTGCCTTCCTTCATCTCCGCGGCCAGGACCTTGCGACCGGTGGGATTGATCCGCTCGCCGATGATCACAAACGGACGATCGATGGAGATCACGACCTCGCGCGAGCGCGAGCTGACAACCGTATCCAAATTCGTCAGCCCTTCTTGAGCGTCTCGTCGATGAGCTTGACCGCCTGCTCTAGCGCCTGCGCTCCCTGCGAGGTTTCGCTGCGGTCGCCGACGATCTCCTTGGCCATCCGCGTCGCCATCGATGCGTCGGGTGCATAGCTGTCGGCGCCTACATGCTTCGCATACTCCTGGGTGACGGGCGCGCCGCCGACCGCGATGTGCACCTTGTCCCGAAGGCCGGCCTTCGCGATGGCGTCGATGTTGACCTTGAACATCGGCATTGTCGTGGTGAGAAAGGCGGAGAAGCCGATGACGTCAGGCTTGTGCTCCTCGATGGCGGCGACGAACTTCTCGGGCGGCGTGTTCACTCCCAGGTCGAAGACTTCGAATCCAGCGCCCTCGAGCATGATCACGCACAGGTTCTTGCCGATGTCGTGGATGTCGCCTTTGACCGTGCCGATTACATAACGGCCGACCGGCTGTGCGCCGGTCTCGGCGATGAGCGGCCTCAGGATCACGAGCGCGCCCTGCATGGCGCGCGCTGCGATGAGCATTTCGGGGACGAAGAAGTCACCCTTCTCGAACCGCCGGCCGACCTCCTCGAGCGATGGAATGAGCGCCTTGAAGAGGATGTCCATCGGGTCCATCCCGAGCTTCAACCCCTCCTCCGTGAGCGCCTTCACCTCCGGCGCGTGTCCGTTAAGCGTGTGATCGAACAGGCCGGCTCGGATCTCTTCTTCTCGGCTCATTTGGGGCCCTCCGTGTTGCGCATCGCCCAACTGATGCTCAGAGTCCAACAAGGATACCTCGATCGTATATTGTTGCGCAGTGAGCAACGAGCCACGCGATTCGAACGCAATCCGCTCCGTTGACCGGGCGGTCGCCATCCTCGACCTTCTAGCCGAGAACGGCTGGCGGGCCGGCGCCGAGGTCGCCAGGGACCTGGGTGTCCATCGATCAACCGCGCTTCGCCTCCTCGGCACCCTGGAAAGGCATGCACTCGTCGAGCGCGACCCCAGGACGGCCAAATACCGCCTGGGGCGACGCCTGCCGCAGCTGGCCAGGGTGGTCACCGGCGAGCTCGACCTTCGTCAAGTGGCACGCCCCGTTTGCGAGGCTCTGGCCGCATCGACCGGAGAGACCGTGACCCTGGACGTCCTCGACGGGGACGAGATCGTTCCCATCGAGCAGTCCACCGGGTCGACCGCGCTGATGAGCGTGAACTGGCTCGGCCGGCGAACGCCTGTGCACTGCACGGCCAGCGGCAAGGTCATCCTCGCCTTCGCCCCCGATGCGGTCCGGCAGCGGTTGCTGGCCCGCCCCCTCGAGCCCCTCACCCGGCGATCGATCGTTGATGTGGCGGAGCTCGACAAGCAGCTCGTGGCAGCGCGCACGGCCGGCTACGCGCGTACGTTCGAGGAGCTCGAGACGGGACTCGATGCCATCGCAGCGCCGGTTTACTCGGCGGATGGCGGGGTGGTCGCGGCCATCGACGTTTCGGGGCCGGCCCTCCGGCTGCAAGCAGGCGCAGGCCTGGACTTCGTCCGTCTCACGAAAGAAGCCGCGGCCGACGTCTCGCGCCGCCTCGGGTTCCGGGCCCGGGCTCCCCGACAACGCCCCGACGCTTAACTTTTACTTAACGAAAAACCACCCGTTCGACGCCTACTCACTCTTTGCAATGTCCTTGTGGCAGGTGCATCATTGTCGGCGCCATATCGGTCGCACGGTGCTTGTCACAGAGGCATGCCAGCCGTCAATTTGGGGAGAGTGGAATGAATTTGCGATATCGAATCCGTGGTCTCGGCGTGGCCGTCGCGGCCCTGTTGCTGGTTGCGGCATGTGGATCGTCGAGCGGCAACTCGTCATCATCGTGCGGCGCCTCAGCCAAGTCGGCGGCCGACTGCGGTGGGATGTCGGCCCTGGTCACCGCCGCGAAGGCCGAGAAAGAGCTCAACGTGATCGCGCTCCCGCCTGACTGGGCCAACTACGGCGCGGTCATCACCGGCTTCACCGCCAAGTACGGCATCACCGTCAACTCGGCCAACCCCAACGGCAGCAGCCAGGATGAGGTCAACGCATTCGACGGCACCAGCAATGCTCCGGACGTCGTCGACGTCGGCCAGGCGGTCGCGCTCGCGAACACCGCGAAGTTCGCCCCGTACCAGGTCACGACATGGAACGACATCCCCGCTGGGGCTAAGGAGCCGACCGGCCTCTGGTTCAACGACTACGGCGGCTACATGGGCATCGGGTATGACTCGAGCAAGGTGCCGGGCGGAGCCATCACCTCGGTCACGGACCTTCTCGGATCCGGTTTCAAGAGCAAGGTCGCCCTTGCTGGCGACCCGACCAAGTCGAACCAGGGACTCAACGGTGTGATCATGGCGGGCGTCGCCAACGGCGGCTCTCTGGACGACGTGAGCAAGGGCGTCGACTTCTTCAAGCAGTTGAAGAAGGCGGGCAACTACGTGCCGGTGGTCGGTACCGCCGCCACAGTCAAAGCCGGCCAGACGCCTGTGCTCTTTGAGTGGGACTACCTCTCGACCTCGCATGGCAAGGACGTTTCGACCTGGAAGATCTTCGTTCCGTCGAACGCCATCATCGGCGGGTACTACAGCCAGGCCATCAACAAGGCGGCGCCGCACCCGGCCGCCGCTCGGTTGTGGGAGGAGTACCTGTACTCGGACGAGGGCCAGAACCTCTGGCTCAAGGGCGGAGCAAGGCCCGTCCGCATGGCGGCCATGACCACCGCAGGAACCATCGACAAGACAGCCGCGGCCGCTCTCCCGGCGGTAAGCGGAAGCCCGCAGGTCCCCTCTGGCGACCAGACGAGCAAGGCAAGCGCCTACGTCGTCGCCAACTGGTCGGCGGCCGTTTCTTGACAGCTGCCGGCAATCCGGCTCTGGACACCGCCGCTCGCCCCACCCGGGGCGGGCGGCGAGCCGGCCTTTCCTGGCTTGGCGTGGCGCCGTTCTTCGTCTACGTCGGCCTGTTCCTGCTTCTGCCTACTGCAATCATCGTGGTCGGCTCGTTCACGTCATTGAAAGGCGGCGTGACGCTGGAGAACTTTTCCGGCATCAACAAGCCGTACATGGTGAAAGCGTTCACCAACAGCCTGTCCGTCTCCGCAGTGAGCGCGGTGGCCGGCGCGGTGCTGGGCGCAATCCTCGCTTACGCCGTTGTGACCGGCCGGCCCAACGGCCTGCTGCGCCGCTCCATCATGTCTGCGTCCGGCGTGCTGGCCCAGTTCGGGGGCGTCGCGCTCGCCTTTGCCTTCATCGCGACCATCAGCACGGTCGGCTTCGTGACCATCTTCCTCAAGGACCATGGGATCGACATCTTCGCCAACGGAGTCTGGCTGTATGAAGCGCCCGGCATAACGCTGATCTATCTCTACTTCCAGATTCCTTTGATGGTGCTCGTCTTCCTCCCCGCGCTGGACGGCATACGGCCGCAGTGGCGAGAGGCGACCGACAGCCTCGGCGGCAGCACATGGCACTACTGGCGATACGTTGCCGGCCCGCTGCTCGCGCCTGCGTTCCTCGGGTGCACGCTCCTGTTGTTCGCGAACGCGTTTTCCGCTTACGCGACCATCGGAGCCCTTTTGACGAATGGCGGCACGTACGTTCCACTGCAGATCCAGGCATTGCTCACGGGCGAAACGGAACAGTCTCAGCCTGGTCTGGCCCAGGCACTGGCCCTCGCCATGATCGTCATCGTCGTCGTTGTGATGACGCTGTACACGCTGCTCCAGCGGCGCACGACGCGATGGCTGCGCTAGCGTGAACCGCTCGCGACGCCTCAAGCTCCGGATCTTTCGCATCGTCGTCCTGGTGCTGATGGGCGCGTTTTTCCTCATGCCGATCGGCGCCATGCTGGAGTTCTCGACCCGTGGGAACTCGCTCGCCTCTCCCCGCACGCTCGCGGCCTGGTCTCAAATCGCGCAGACGCCGGGCCTTGTGAAGGGCATCGTGATCTCGCTGCAGCTGGCGGTGATCACATCTCTCGGGATGCTGGTCCTGCTGCTGCCGACAATGGTGTGGGTGAGGCTGCGCCTGCCTCAGATCAGCCGCATCGTCGAGTTCATCTGCCTCCTCCCGCTGACGGTTCCCGCGATCGCGCTGGTCGTCGGCCTCAAGCCGCTGTACATCTGGATCAACATCAACGTGACTCCTTCAGTGCTCGCCCTCGCGTTCGCTTATCTCATCCTTGTTTTGCCTTACACCTATCGTTCGCTAGATGCCGGGCTCGCGGCCATCGACCTGAAGACGCTGTCTGAGGCGGCGCGGAGCCTGGGCGCCGGTTGGGGCACCGTCATGTGGCGGATCGTCATCCCCAACATGCCGAGCGCAATACTCAATGCATCCCTGCTCTCCGTAGCCCTCGTCCTCGGCGAGTACACGGTCGCCAACCTGCTCAACTTCCAGAACCTGCAGGTCGAGATCGCGTACGTCGGCCTGGTCAATGCCGGCACGTCGATCGCCGTAGCGGTCGGCGCTCTATTGCTCGCGTTCATACTCCTGATGGTGCTCACGCTCGTCGGCGGCCGCCTGCAGCAGCACAACTACATCCCCGGGCAGAGGGCCTGAGATGGCAGCCGCAACGGCAAGAAACCACGCCGGGGTCGAGGTGAGGATGGAGGCGCTGAGCCGCCGGTACGGTCCGGTGGTCGCGCTCAACGAGCTGAACCTGACGATGGCCCCAGGCGAGCTGGTCGCCCTGCTTGGGCCGTCAGGGTGTGGCAAGACCACTGCGCTGCGGCTTGTGGCCGGGCTCGAGGAGGCCAACTCGGGCCGCGTCGTTTTCGGCGGCAAGGACGTGACCGACCTACCTGCAAGCAAACGAGACGTCGGGATGGTGTTCCAGGCCTATTCGCTGTTCCCGCACATGACGGCGATCCAGAACGTGGCATTCGGCCTCACGCTCCGCCGCAAGACCCCTGAAGAACGTCGCCGCCGCGCAGGCGAGATGCTCGAGCTCGTCGGCCTTTCCGGTTTCGCGGACCGCTATGCCAGCCAGCTTTCTGGCGGCCAGCAGCAGCGGGTCGCCCTGGCTCGGGCGCTGGCCATCGAGCCCACGGTGCTCCTTCTGGACGAGCCGTTGTCGGCGCTCGACGCCAAAGTGCGCTCGCGTCTGCGCGATGAGATCCGGCGCGTGCAGCTGGAGATCGGTATCACCACGCTGTTCGTCACTCACGACCAGGAGGAGGCGCTTGCGATCGCGGATCGCGTGGGCGTTATGCAGTCGGGCCACCTGGAGCAGCTCGGCCCTCCGACCGAAATCTATTCGCGACCGGCCACGCCATTCGTGGCGGAATTCGTCGGCCTGACCAACCGCCTCGCTGGTGTCGTCAAGGGGGGCGAGGTCGAGGTGCGCGGGACGCGCTTGCCGCTCGTCAAAGCCGACACAAGCGACGGGCCCGCGATCGCGCTCGTACGGCCCGAGACCGTATCCCTGGTCGTGGACGGCGACACTGTCCCGGGCCCGCTCGTCGGCACGGTGATCGCCACCGCGTTTCTCGGCGCCACCAGCCGCGTCACCGTCGACATGGGCGATGCAACGGTGCTTGCGCAGATGCCGACCTCCGACGCGGGCGCTCTCACCGCCGGCACACGCGTGAGACTCGTGCTGCGCAAGGACCCGGTCCTGATCGCGAGGGACGAAAAAGCCTCGACCGACGCTTGACGGACCCGCCGGTCCTCACCCATCTGCGCCGGCTGGCGGCGGGCGCGATCATGCGTCAGGGCTCGACGGCGCCCTACCGGGCGATCGAGGCCGCCGAAGGCGAGAAGCACAGCATCCGCGCCGACCTGGTCGATTCCGAAACTGCCGAGCATTTCCAGACTGGTACAGCGCTGGCGTGCATTGCACATCTCACCGACCTTCATGTGACCGATGTGCAGTCGCCGGCGCGCTTCGAGTTCATCAATCGCGAATACCGCGACCCTCGGTTCCGCGAGCTCCTGCCAATGCACCGTCCGCAGGAGGCGCTGAACGCGCACGCCGTCGCCGCGATGGTACGAGCCCTGAATGCGATTGATGGCGCACCCATCACCGGCAGCCCGATAGGGCTCGCCATCATGTCTGGCGACGCGGTCGACAACGCCCAGTCCAATGAATTGGCCAACTTTGCCGCGCTCCTCGCCGGCGGCGATGTGCACCCAGACTCGGGTGGCCAGCTCTATGAAGGCGTGCAGTCGCCGGGCTGGCCCGACGAAAGCTTCTGGAAGCCCGACGGCGGGATCAAGGGCGAGGACCGCATGCGCGAGGCATTCGGATTTCCCGATGCGCCCGGGCTGCTCGAGCGAGCGCTGCGTCCCTTTCATTCAACCGGCCTGCGCATGCCCTGGCTCGGTTGTCACGGCAACCACGAAGAGGTCTGCCAGGGCGTTGGCATCGTGACCCCGGAGCTGGGCGCGGGGATGGTCGGGGTTCACAAGCCGATCCGCCTGCCGGATGGGCTGGATCGCGACAAGGTGCTCGAGACCTTCGTGCGCAGGCCCGAGGCCTTTATGACAGGTCCTGACATACAGGTCACGCCCGATGCGGATCGACGACCTTTGACCCGGGCGGAATTCGTCGCTGCAATTCGCCAGGAGGGCACCACCTATTACGTCCACGACACGGCGGCGATTCGGTACATCGTGCTCGACACGACGTGCAGGGCTGGCGGCGCTGACGGGTGCATCGACGAGGATCAGGTGCGATGGCTCGAGCGCCGGTTGAAAGAGACCGATCGGCCCGTCGTTGTCACGTCGCACCACACCCTCGAAACGCTTGGTAACAAACGCCGAGCGCACGGGCCGCGATACATCGACGCGGACGAGCTGCTCGACGTGGTCCATGGGGCGGGCAACGTGGTGCTCTGGCTCAACGGCCACGTCCACGCCAACGCGATCCGGCCCCGTCCTGATCCCCGAGGCAGGGGCGGCGGATTCTGGGAGGTGACCACGTCGGCCCTGGTCGACTGGCCATGCCAGGCGCGCCTTGTCGAGATCTTCGAAGCGGGGGATGGCCTCCTGGCCATCGCGTGCACCATGGTCGACCACGACGGATTAACCGATCCGGGCGGCGCTGCCGAACCGGCGCAGCTGGCCGGCCTCCACAGGCAGCTGGCGGGGAATGTTCCGCTCGCCGGTTTCGACTCCGGTCGCGCCGGCACGCGGCTCGACCGCAACGTCATCCTGCCGGTGCGCTGGATGGCACCGCGCGTTGCGCATAGCGCGACTGTGCCGTATAGTGCGACATCGAGGGCCGCGAGAGTGGTGATTGGTCGCGCGCGTTCGGGGTTGGGTGCGCCCGCGAGGCTGCTGGGACGCATAGGCGTCGGCGACGAAACCAGCCACGAGGGATTGATCTCGCTGCTTACGGCTCCGCGCTACGAGGTGCTGCCCACCGACGACGTCGAGGCCCGCATCCTGGCTCACGTCCCCAAGGACGTGACGATCACAGTCACCGCCTCGCCCCGCAGAGGCATCGACGCGACCGTCTCGCTTGCCGAGCGCTTGGCGAAGCAGGGCTACCAGGTCGTCCCACACATCTCAGCGCGCCTGATCCGCGACCGCGCGCACCTGCGAGAGGTGCTCGATCGGGTCGTCGCGCTCGGAACCCGCGACGTGTTCATCGTCGCCGGCGACGCGAAGGAACCGGCCGGTGACTACCCGGACTCGGTCTCGTTGCTGACCGCGATCACCGGCGAGTCGCACGGCTTGAAGGAGATCGGCGTCACCGGGTATCCCGAGCGGCACAGCTTCATCGA
>DASVEP010000100.1:0-32823 GCA_036380475.1 Candidatus Dormiibacterota bacterium | reverse complement strand
CCATGACGCGAAATCTGCGAACGACCTCCGTCGTCGGACACGCTGACCATGGATCGCTTCGAGCAGTGGCTCGATTCGACAGATTTCGGGGTGACGGTGCGCAGGTTTCCGGAGGGCACGCGCACCGCGACCGACGCCGCGCGAGCCGTGGGCTGCGAGGTGGGGCAGATCGTGAAGTCGCTGGTCTTCGTCGCGGGAGGGCGGCCGGTGGTCGCGCTGGTCAGCGGCACGAACCGACTCGACGAGCGCAAGCTCGGCACCGTCGCCGGCATGCCCGTGGCCAAGGCGGACGCGGACGAAGTGCGGGCGGCGACGGGCTACGCGATCGGCGGGGTGCCACCGTTCGGCCACGCGAACGACGTGCCCGTTTACATGGACGGCGACCTCCTCGGGTACGCCGTCGTATGGGCGGCGGCCGGGCGGCCGGACTCAGTGTTCGAGATCGCGCCCGAGCGACTGCGCGACCTGAGCAACGCGACGGTGGCGGACATCAAGGCATGAGCGGCCCCTCCGTCGGGCTGCGCCCGACACCTCCCCATGAATGGGGAGGACTGATCGCGTTCAGCCATCTCTATGTCCACATCCCGTTCTGCAAGCACAAGTGCGGCTACTGCGATTTCAACGCGTATGCGGGAATGGATCGCCTCATGCCCGACTACGTCGACGGCCTCGAGCGCGAGCTGGCGGCCGCGCGCGAGCGGCACGAATTCGGACGTCTGCAAACCGTCTACCTTGGCGGCGGCACGCCCAGCCTCTTGCCGGCGGACCTGATGTCACGGTTGCTGCGCTTCATCCGCGGCACATTCGACGTTGCGAGCGATGCGGAGATAACGCTGGAAGCCAACCCCGCGAGCACCGACGAGCCACGTCTCGCCGCATGGCTCGAAGGCGGCGTCAACCGGCTGAGCCTCGGCGTCCAGGGGTTCGAGCCGCGCGCGCTCGCGGTGCTGGAGCGCAAAACGGACGCCGCGCAGGCGACGCGGGCCTTCCAGCTGGCGCGTTCGATGGGCGTGGCCAACGTGAGCATCGACCTGATCTACGCAGTGCCGCATCAGAGTCTCGAATCGTGGGTGGACACGTTGCGGCGTGGTCTCGCGCTCGGACCCGACCACATCTCGACCTACTGCCTCACGTTCGAGGAGGGGACCTTGCTCTGGCGCCGGCGCGCGGCCGGCAAGCTGCCCGAGCTCGAACCAGACCTCCAGTGGGATCAGCTGGACGCCGCCTGCGTCGAGCTCGAGGCGGCCGGTTTCAAACGGTATGAGGTCTCCAACTGGGCCAAGCCAGGCTTCGAGTCGCGCCACAACCTCGGCTACTGGCGCTGCCGCCCGGTCTACGGGGCGGGAGCGGGAGCGCATTCGTACGCAACAGACGGCGCTCGCGCCTGGCGCTGGTGGAACATCGCGCGGCCGCGTGAGTACATATCGGCGTGCCCTGCCCCCAGGGCGGACGGCGAGGAGCTCGCCGAACGCAAGGCGGGAGCCGAGGCGATCATGCTCGGATTGCGCACCGCCGAGGGCATGAAGGCTCCGGCGGGCTTCGAGGGTGAGCTCGGCCGGCTGGCCTCGGCCGGCTTGATCAAGAGGATCGATGGCCGGATCGCCCCAACACGCCGGGGCATGGACATGCACAACCAGATCGCGCTCGCGGTACTGTAACCAGCACTCGGGACGACCGAGTGCCAACCACAATGGAAAACAGAAAACAGAACATCCTCCGCGCGGTGGTGCAGGAGTTCACGACCAGCGCTGTGCCGGTGGGTTCCCAATCGCTGCAGAGCCGGTATTTCGTGAACCTGTCCTCGGCAACAATCCGGAGCGAGCTCGCGGAGCTTGCCGACCTCGGCTACCTGACGCAGCGCCACACGTCGGCGGGCCGCATCCCGACCGACTCCGGTTATCGATACTTCGTCGATTTCCTCATGGACCTGGAAGAGGTGCCTGAGCGCGTCCTGGCCTTCATCAGCGAGGAGCTGCGCCACGCGACCACCGATGTCCAGGGGCTGGTCGAGCGGGTGGCGATGACGACCGCTTCGGTCACGCAGAACGCATCGGTGGCGAGCGCTCCGCATGGATCCCAAGGACGCATCAAGCACGTCGACCTTGTTTCCCTCGAGCCAAAGGAGGTGCTGCTCATCCTGCTTCTAGAAGGCAACCTTCTGCGGCAGCAGGTGGTCGAGGTCACGGAAGCCGCATTGCAGCCGGCGCTGACGCTCCTGGCTTCGAAGCTCAACGAGTCGCTGGTCGGAAAGGCCGCTGAAGAGGTCCGCAGCCGCTATGAGGGCGCGATGCTCGGACTGGAGAAGGAGCTGCTCGGCCGCATCGTCGCTGCATTGACCCAGTACGAGCAAGGCGCAGAGAACCTAGTTGTGCACGATGGCGTGCGCAATCTGCTCCGCCATCCGGAGTTCGCGGAATCGTCACGGGTGCAGCAGGTCCTCGAAGTCCTGGAGGAGACCCGGTACCTGACCGTTCTTCTGCGCGAGCTGATCGGGAACTCGGACCTTCAGATCGTGATCGGATCCGAGAACGCCTCGAGCCAGCTGCAGGGATGCACTGTCGTGCTGACGACCTATGGGGCGTCCAACCAGCTCAAGGGTGTGCTCGGCGTGATCGGTCCGACCCGGATGGCTTACAGCCAGACGGTGGCGCGCCTGCGGGCGGTGGCGCGCAGCGCGAGCGAGCGCATGGCGGAGCTTGGGGTTTGAGATCAGGGCCGCTCGCGGTATCACTCATAGAGTCATGACTACTCGTAAGTACCCGCATGAGCCCCACGAGGGCGAGCTGAAAAGCGAAGCCGCGGACCAGGCAACCATCAAGCAGGTCGCGGCGTTGGAAGGCAAGATCGCCGAGCTCGAATCGGCGGCGGCCGAAGCCAAGGATCGCTACCTCCGCCTGGGCGCCGACTTCGAGAATTTCAAGAAGCGGGCCCGCCAGGACCAGGTGGAAACCATCCAGCACGCATCAGCCGAGCTCATCAACCGCCTGCTGCCCGGACTCGATGACCTGCATAAAGCCCTGGAGCACACGCCTAAGGGAGTCGACCCTTCATGGCTGAAAGGCGTCGAGCTGAGCGTTCGCAAGCTCGAGGAGGCGCTGGGCGCCCACGGTCTGGAGGCGATCAACTCGGTAGGCACCCGCTTCGACCCCAAGGTGCACGAGGCGGTCGGCCATGAAGAGTCGCGCGAGCATCCGGAAGACACGGTCGTCGAGGAGCTACGCCGTGGTTACCGGATCCGCGACCGCGTCGTTCGTCCGGCGCTCGTCAAGCTGGCGCGGCCGCCCGCGCTCCCGGCTGACGACGACACCTCCGACGAGTCGTAACCCGCAAAATCTGAAGAGTGGCTGTCAAGCGCGACTACTACGAGGTGCTGGGCGTCAGCCGGCAGTGTTCCGCCGACGACCTCAAGAAGGCATTTCGCAAGATCGCCATGGACTCGCACCCTGACCGCAACCCCGATGACCCGGTGGCGGCGGCCAAATTCAAAGAAGCGAGCGAGGCATACGCCGTCCTCTCCGACTCGGGTCGCCGGCGCAGCTACGACATGTTCGGCCATGCCGGCGTCGAGACCGGCGGCGGGCCGGCGGTCGACTTCTCCGACATGCCGTTTGCGGACATCTTCGACACGTTTTTCGGCGGTGGCTTCGGGTCGCGATCGCGCAGGCAGCGCTCGGACAGAGGGGACGACCTTCGCTACGACATGACGATCACGTTCGAGGAGGCGTACACAGGAGTCGAGAAGCAGATCGACGTGCCAAGGCTGGCGACCTGCGATCGCTGCTCCGGCAACGGCGCCGAACCGGGAACCGGCACAGAGACGTGCCCAGGCTGCGGAGGAAGCGGCACCATCCGCCGCGCGCAGCAGTCGATATTCGGCTCGATCGTGACGCAGGCCACATGCCCAACGTGTGGTGGTGCCGGCAGGCTGCTGAGGAGCCCATGCCTGCAGTGCCGCGGCCAGGGGCGCACTGGCGTAACACGCCGGATTGCCGTTCGCATCCCGCCAGGCGTCGACACCGGTTCGCAGATCCGGATCAGCGGCGAAGGTGAGGCCGGTCTTCGAGGCGGAGGGCCAGGCGACCTCTACGTGGTGCTTCGCGTCAAGCCGCATCCGCAGCTGGAGCGTCGCGACCAGAGCGTGATCTACGAGCTGCGGGTCAACATCGTTCAGGCGGCCCTGGGCGATCGCATCCAGATTCCGACGCTGGACGGGGCGGTGGAGATCGCGATCCCCGCCGGCACCCAGCACGGCCAGTCCTTCCGACTCGCCGGCAAAGGGATGCCTGACGTCCGCGGTGGGCGGCGCGGCGACCAGTACGTGCTGGTCCAGGTGGTCGTCCCCAAAGACCTGACCGCCGAGCAAAAGGCCCTGCTCCGCAAGGTCGGCGGCCTGACCGGCAAGCCGGAGAAGGTGTCGAAGGGCTTCTTCGAGAAGCTGCGAGACGCCATCTCCCTGGACGGCTGAAAGCCGGTTCTCAGCAACTTCCAAGGTTCCAGGCATAACCTGGGGCCTTCCTGGGTAGTTATTTCGGGGGCACGAACCAAATCGGGCAGTAGCCCCGTACCGTATTAGAGGAAGAAAGTGGCAAAAACGATCGATCTTGAGCTGACACGAGCCGAGGTGGAGGTGATCGAGCTGGAGGCGCGGCTGCGCGTCGTCCCGATGAACGACACCCAGCTTTCGGACGCCCTCAAGGCGGCCCTGGCGGCCAAGAAGGAGCGCCTTTTGAAGCTCCGGATCCAGCACGCGGCCAACGGCAAGCCAAACCGGGTCACCCCCGAGAGCGACGCTTCGAAGCCACTTCCGCTGCATGCCACCCGGCGGCCGCCGCTCAAGCGTTCGGTCCCCCAGCGGCCAAAGGCGAAGTCAGCCAACTAGGGGGCCGCGTCGCCCGATCGCCCGATCGGGCTGTTGCGTGCGCGCAACAGGTTTGAGTCCCCGACGTTATCGTTCGGTGTGGTGAAAGTGGCCTCCGGCCCGGGAGTGCCTGCGGGCAACCCCTTCAGCCTGATCCCGGGGGCGTGGGGCGGCGCGGATCCACTGAGGTCGTGGCGTCTGGCCGCCATCAACGCCATCGGCGCGGCGGCCATCATCGGGGCGATAGGGTTCCGCGTTTGGACGGCCAACCTCCCCTCGGATGCCGCGAACAGGGAGCTCGTCCTCATCGGCGCCGGCGTGGTGTTCGCGGCCATCGCCGTCGGCATCCGCGCGTCGCCGCTCGCCTCGAACCTTGCCCTGCAGCTGGCTCTGATGGTCGTCAGCACGGTCCTCACCGTGCTCGTGCTTGGAGTGGCCGGGCCCCGGCTCAAGGACGACCTGCCCCCGCTGGCGGCCGCCGCCTTCGCAACGATCCTCCTGCATTTCGATCTCGGCCTCCATGCCAGGCATTTCGCATATCTCTTCGCCATCGCGGTCGCCGGACTGGCCGTTCTGTGGATCTATGCCGTCACCACTCTCATGGTCTCTTTCAGTGCCATCGCAATCTGGACGTTGGTGCTCGTCGGGCTCGGTCTGCTCGCATTTCTCACGCGCCGCGCGATCGATCGCGACCTGAGCGTCCAGGTCGACCGGCAGGCGTCGCTGTTGATCTCCATCAGCGATCTGGGTGAGGGCCTCGTCATCACAGAGAACGGCAGGTACGTCGCCAGCAACGACGCATATTTGAAGCTCACCGGCTACTCGCAGGCCGAGCTCCGCGCGCTGCCGTCGCTGATCGACCTGGCGCCTCCCGACGAACGGGAAGCGCTGGCGGCCAACCTCTCGAAAAGGTTTGGGGGTGACGGTGCGCCAGTGCGTTACCAGGCGGGTTTGATCGCGAAGGACGGCCGGCGTCACCAGGTGGAGGTTGCGATTCAACGACTGGCGGATGGACCCAACCGACTGCTCGCACTGGTCAGCGACATCACCGAGCGCCATCGCGCCGAGGAGGCCGAGCGCGAAAGCGAGATGCGGTTCCGCACGCTTTTCGAGCAGGCCCAGGCCGGGATGACGTTTGCGGGTCTGGACGGAAAGATCATGTCGGTGAATCCGGCCTATTGCGATCTGCTCGGCTACCCGGCGGACGAGCTCAAGACGATGTCCGTCTATGACGTGACCTTCCCCGAGGACGTCGATGCCACCAAGGAAGCGCAGCGCCGGATGATGGCCGGCGAGCAGGCTAGCGCACGGTACGAAAAGCGCTTTCTTCGCAAAGACGGTGAGCAGGTGTGGGCCGATGTCGCGGTGCGCCTCGTTCAGGACACCGACGGAAAGCCTCTCTACTTCCAGACCGTGATCATCGACATTCGCGATCGCAAGCGAAGCGAAGTCCTGCAAGCCGCCCGATTCGCGGTCACGCATGCCCTTGTCACCGCTCCGGGATGGGACCGGGCCGCACCGCACGTGCTCGAAGGTCTGTGCCAGACGCTGGACTGGGAGCTGGCCGAGTACTGGGAAGTCGATCTCGAGCGGGAGGCGATGCATTTCGTCACGTCGTGGAAGCGACCGGGGCGTGACACGTCGACTTACGAGGCGACTGCGCACGATACGTCCTTTCGCCGCGGCGAAGGCCTTGCCGGCCAGGTCTGGGAATCGGGATCGCCCATCGCTATCACGGACGTTGGGGCGGAAGGCTCTGCACGCTCCGCCGCTGCGGTCGCGACCGGGTTGAGAGGCATCGCAGGCTTTCCGGTCCGAAGCGGTCGCCGCGTGGTCGGGATGATCTCGCTGCACACGTGGGCGCCGCGACCGCTGGATGAAGGCCTTGCAGCGGTGATGAACGACATCGGCTCACAGATCGGCGAGTTCGTCGAGCGGAAGCGGGCCGAGCTGGCGCTGCAGGAGAGCGAAAAGAGGATGCGCTCCGTCCTGGACAACGTCTCGGACGGGCTGGCGACGCTCGATCACACGAGCGTGATCGAATCGGCCAACCCTGCGGTCGTCAAGCTGTTCGGCTACCTCGAGGAAGAGCTGATCGGCCAATCCGTCGACGCACTCATCGCCACGACCCATCGCAGCGCATTCGTCAACTACCTGCAGCGCCGGCTCAAGCTCGACCTGCCGGCCAGCGGCGCCCACGAAACCATGGGCAAGCGCAAGAACGGCAGCCTGTTCCCGCTCGAGTTCGTCGTCAGCTCGATGCACGTCGGCACTCGCCATCTTTTCATCGCGACCATGCGTGACATCTCCGAGCGCAAGGCGCAGACGGATGCGCTCGAATACCAGGCGCTCCACGACGCATTGACAGGGCTGCCGAACCGCAGCCTGTTCGGCGACCGCTTGCGCCAGGCGCTTCTCTCTGCCCGGCGCAACCAGCGCATGTTTGGCGTGCTCCTCCTGGACCTCGATCGCTTCAAGGACATCAACGACGCGCTCGGTCACGATCGTGGCGACAGCCTTTTGCAGGAAGTGACCGCGCGACTGCGTGGTGTGCTGCGTGCGACCGACACCATCGCGCGACTCGGCGGCGATGAGTTCGCGGTGTTGACCATCGACGCCAAGCATCCGGATGACGTCGTCTCGACTGCGCGCAAGATCCTTGCGTCGCTGGATGGTCCATTCGCCATCGGCGATCAGATGGTGGAGACAGGCGCATCCATCGGCATCGCGCTATACCCGGTGCACGGCGACGACCCGGGAACGCTTCTCCGTCGCGCCGACGTTGCGATGTATGTCGCCAAACGGTCGGGTGGCGGTTGCTCCCTCTATGCGCCCGAGCAGGAGGCGCAGAGCCTTCGCCGGTCAGGTCTTGCAGGCGAGCTGCGCCGCTCGATTCCGCAGGGCGAGATGATGCTGCACTACCAACCGCAAATCCTGCTGGCCACTGGCGCCGTCTACGCGGTCGAGGCGCTGGTGCGATGGAATCATCCGCGCGAAGGCCTGATGCCGCCCGACCGGTTCATATCGATGACCGAGGAAACCGGTGTGATCCACCCGCTGACCGCGTGGGCGCTCGACTCTGCGCTGAATCAGCTCCGCAATTGGCTTGCCGCGGGAATCGACGTCTCCATCGCGCTCAACGTGTCGCCGCGAATCATCGAGGACCACTCGCTCGAGGAGATGGTGTCGCAAGCTCTTGCATCCACGAAAGTGGATCCGCGCCGGCTCACGCTGGAGATAAGCGAGGGCGTCGCCATGGCGGCGGCGGCGGCGAAGGCTCTGCAAACGTTGAACAACATGGGCGTGCGCCTATCGCTCGATGACTTCGGGACCGGGTACTCGTCGCTTCTCTACTTGATGCGACTGCCGGTGCACGAGATCAAGATCGACCGTTCCTTCGTCGCCGGCCTGGGCACGGAGCCGGACTCGGGCGCGATCGTTCGATCCGCGGTCGGGCTCGGCCACAACCTTGGGTTGCGAGTGGTCGCAGAGGGAGTGCAGGACCGGCTTGCAGAGGGAGTCCTGGTCGAGGCTGGGTGCGACGCGGCCCAGGGTTTTCTGTACAGCAGGCCTCTCCCGGAGGCCGAGATGACTGCGCAGCTGATGCTGAATCCAGGATCGAAAGGCATCGCGGTCGAAGACGAGGCGAAAGAGGGTACGGCCGCTTCGTAGGCGGCTAGGTGATCATGCTCCCGATTCGAAGGGAGTAGAGGTCCGGGTGCGCCCGGAGCGCTTGATAGATGGTCTCTCCGCTGAAAGCGCGCACGTCGTACTGGCAGAGGGTCACGCTTGGGAAGCGCTTCGCCATCATGGTGTAGGCGTTTTCATATCGCATCATCTCGTCGTCCGACTCGAACAGGTGGCGCTCTGACGCCATGTCGCCGACCACCCTGATGAAAGTCGGTCCGGCCGCGAGGGCGGCGGCAAAGCTCTGCTCCCAGAAAGCGAGGGCGCCCTCGACGGTGGAACCAGGGCCATTGCTGACGACGAACGAACCATCGTGGATGGCCGCTTCGAGGTCGATGCCTTCTTCTCTTCCGAGTGCCTCGAGGTAAGCCTCCCGGGCCTCACCTTCTGCTTCGAGAAAGCATTTGTGGCCGGCCCGCAGTCCATCGCCGAAAAACGGAATCGGCATACGCAGGCGTCCTTCATCCGTGTTGTAAAACGTCGCCAGGTGTGAATACGCCGGCACCGGCGTTCCGCCCACATTGACCTCGAGGGGGGTGGTGGGGGATGTCGCCCTTGTGGTGCTTGGAATCCCGGCACCCAGGAATCGCCGGAGGTCGGCTTCGCTGAATCGCCGCTCACGTCGCCGGCCGACCCGGCGCGCTGGAAGCAAGGCGCTGTCGCTCCAGCGCCGTATCGACGCCTGGCTCACGCGAAGGAAGCGCGCGGCTTCAGCCGTATTCAGCAGTCTTTCGCTCAATGTGACTTTGGTCTCTCTGCTTGAGAGTATTGCAGGCATTTGTATACTGTGCAAGACGCCATGTGGAAGGCATTCTGCTCAACGCTGTCGTAACGGGGTAGCTGATTTGGAACTTCGACAGCTGAGAGCCTTTCTTGAAGTTGCGAACGCACAGCACTTCGGGCATGCGGCGCAAACCCTCAAGATCACGCAACCGGCCCTCACGCAGAGAATCCAGGCCCTCGAGCGCGAGCTCGGCGTGAAGCTTCTGCAGCGAAGCGCGCGAGGGGTTCGGCTCACTGCGGCTGGTGAGGTCCTCCTTCCTTACGCGAACAGCCTCGTTCACGTCGAGGACCGCGCAATTCGGGAGCTTGCGGACAACGCCGCGGGTCGCGCCGGCCGGCTGCGCCTCGCGTATCAGGTGGCTGCAGACGCTCCGCTGATGAGCGCCATCATGACCGAGTTCCGGCGCCGCTACCCCAAAGTCGAGGTCCAGACCAGCTCAGCCTACTCGATGATGAATGTGGAACAGGTCGTCGCCGGCACCATGGACGCGGCATTCGTTGCAATGCCCGTCCCGCACCCGGACATTGTCGCTACGCGCCGGATCAGCGAAGACGAGGTCCTGGTTGCAGTGAGCACGCGCCATCCATTCGCAAACCTCGAAATCGTCCCTGTCCCGATGTTGTCCGACCAGCCGATGATCCTGTTTCCGAAAGCGCTGAGCCCAGTGCTCACTTCGGCCTGGATCAACTGGTTGACGAGCCATATCGGTCACGAGCCAAACGTAGTCGCGGAGGAGCCGTTGGAGCTCGCGTTGCTCATCGTCGCGGGATCGGACAGCACCATTGCGTTCGGAAACTCCCGATCGGCGACCACCGCATCGGTACCAGGAATCGTTTACCGTCACCTGACGCCGGCGCCGACTACCGGCTTTGGGATCGCATATCGCTGCGATGATGAATCGGCCCAGGTCGTCAACCTGCTCTCGATCGCGGAGGAAGTGGCGAAACGCAATGGCTCCCCGTTGCCGGAGGGACGACAGCTCATCGCGCACGGTTAGTCGCCCTCGTCCCGGGAATTGCTACCTTGCCAGTCGATGAAGGCAATGGTGCTCGGGGCAGGTGGCCTGCTGGGTTCGGAGCTCGTCAAGCTGCTCCCAGATGCCATCGCGCTGACTCGCGCGCAGCTGTCCGTAACCGATCTCTCCGCGTTGAACGGAGCCCTGCCTCGTTTTCAGCCCGAGGTCGTCTTCAACTGCACCGCCTATAACGCGGTCGACGGGGCGGAGGCCGACCCGGACGGCGCGTACAAGGTGAATGCTCAGGGGGCATTCAACGTCGCGCTTGCGTGTGCCCAGCACAATGTGCGCCTCGTCCACTTCTCAACGAACTTCGTCTTCAGCGGAGCCATCGACCGACCATACGTTGAGTCCGATGAGGTTGGTCCCCTTGGCGTGTACGGCAAATCGAAGCTCGAGGGCGAAAAGTTGACCGCGATGGTCATGCCTCAAGCGCTGATCATTCGGACCGCGGCGCTGTTCGGAGGCGACCCGGGCCGCGCGCGGCTCAGCTTTCCCGAGCGCATCCTCGAACGCGCGAGAGAAGGTCAGAAATTACGGGTTGTTTACGACCAGACGATCAACCCCACTTATGCGGCCGATCTCGCCGCGTCGGCGATCGATCTCGCCGCAACCGACATCGCTGGAGTTGTCCATGTCGTCGGCACCGGGTGCTGCGCCTGGGATGAGCTGGCCAGGGTTTCGCTCAAGGAGTTCGGGGTAACAGGCGAGGTCGAGCCCGTATCCAGTGTCGAGCTGAGCTCGCCGGCGCCGCGCCCGCCCCACGGCTGCCTCGATTCCATCCGTGTTCAGGCCCTTCGTCCGTGGAGAGAAGCGCTCAGGGACTGGGTGAAGAAGCGCGCCGCAGCGGTTCCCGCGAGTCCCGGCCAGAACCCATAAAAAAGGCTCGGGCCGGGCGATCACTCGACACCGGCACCGAGCTTGGCTGCGGGGGGTGAGGTTCTAAGTAGTTGAGGGAGCCCCGACCTCCATCCTTCCTTTCTGAGGGTCCTACGAACGGAACGCCTCGGCCAAAAAGTTTGGCAGGGAATTCAAGCGTGCCGGTAAGCGATCTCTGCACAATTTCGACGACAAAACGACTATGCCACTCTGGAATTACCAAGGGGAGTTGTTGAACCCGACCCTGGCATGTTAATGATGCGTTCGTCTTCTACACGTATTGCAACCGTTGATCGAGGCAAACGCTTTGAAAACACGCCCAGGGGGGTTCAGGGCTGCCGAGCCACGCGTCTCGGCAATGCGTAAGACGATCGGCGCCAAAACTTCTCCGATCGCGCGTGTCTAGACCGGGCCAGCCGGGCCGCCGCGGCCAGCTGGCCTGGTCGGTCTTCCTCACCGCGCTCGTCCTGCTGGCGATCGTCATCTCGATCATCCCGCTCGTCGCGCTGGTGCGGGGCTTTGTGCAGGTGGTCCGCGAGTCTCGCACGCTTTCGGGAGCCGATGCGGTCGCATTTGGCTTCGCATTTACCGGGTTGTTCCTTGGTGCTGTCTTCTTCACCTACGCGATCAAGTACTACCTCGGCACGGCAATCGTCCTGCTGACAAGTCTCTTGACGGGTGGCCGCAACGGCAACGGCAACGGCAATGGCAACGGCAATGGCGGCTCACACCCGGCCGGCGATCGCCATGCCACGGGCCTGAGCCGAATCGCTCGCAACGGCACAACCAACGGCAATGAAAACGGGTACCACATCGACCTCGGATACAAGCCGTTCGTCTCGATCCATGTCGCGGCGTACAACGAAAAGCGGGTGATCGAGCGCCTGCTCACGTGCCTCCAGCAGCTCGACTATCCGGAATACGAGGTCGTCGTGGTCGACGACTCCACCGACGAGTCGGTGGAGATCCTGAAGCGCTGGAGCCGCCGTCGTCGATTCAAGATCGCACATCGCAAGAGCCGCCTTGGATTCAAGGGCGGCGCACTGCGCGAAGCGCTCAAGGTCATGGATCCGCGCGCCGAGTACGTGGTGATCTTCGACGCCGACTCGATGCCGTTCCCGGACTCGATCGAGCGTTTTCTTCCTTATTTCTATCAAAGCAACGGGGAGGGAGAGGTCAAGCGCCGCGAAGAGGTGGCTGCGGTGCAGAGCTACCAGTGGCACGTCCTGAACAAGTCGGAGAGCTGGCTGACCGAGGCGGTGCGTGCCGAATATGCGGGCAGTTACATGGTGGAGCGGCCATTCCAGGACGCGATCGGCTCGTTGAAGATGATCGCGGGCACCGCGTACATGGTGCGCGCCGATATCCTGCGCGACGTCGGCTGGGGAACGAGCCTGACCGAGGACTGGGAGCTCACGCTGAAGCTCTACGCCCGCGGTCACAAGGTCGTCTACACACCCTGGGCCGAAACACCGGCGGAGTGCGTCAGCACGTTCACCAGGCTTGCGCGCCAGCGCATGCGCTGGGCCGAAGGGCACACGTACAACGTGCGCAAGTGGTTCCTGCCGATCATGCTTTCGCGGTCCGTAACGCCCCTCGAGAAGCTCGAGTTCCTGTACGACGCCGCTTACTACCTGCAGGCAGCGCTGTTCGTGGTCGGGACAGCAAGCTGGCTGATCTCCGATCTGGTCTTCCATGTGCACGTGCCAGGCTGGACGGCGGCACTCGGCTGGTCGCTGATCTTTTCGAACCTCCTCGCACTGCCCCTCATGAACCTCGGCGGCCTGATTCTGGAGGACGCGCCGGTTCGCGACTTTCAAGGGGTGCTGGGCGCAGTGGTCCTGTCTTTTGCATTGGTCCCGTTCCAGGGCTGGGCGGCGCTGAAAGGCCTGTTCCAGAAAGAAGAGGGACCGTGGTTCCGCACGCCGAAGACGGGCCACATAACCGACCCGGTCAAGCACCTTCGCCGCTTGCATCTGCTGCGCCGCTGGCTGCTCGGCCCCCGCTCGGGCGGTTACTCCCGCCAGCCGCTCGCGTCCGTTGCCGTGCCGCCAGGCCGGCGGGGCAAAGGAGGCGGTCGCCGCCCGAGGGTCGGCTGGGTGATGGCCGGCGCGCTGCTCTTCGCGCTGGCCGCGCTTGCCTGGGGATCGATGAGCTCGCCCGAGGTTTCGGCCGCGGGCAACCCCCTGTACCTGCACGGCACCGGTACGGCGCCGGGGTGCACGCCCGGTTCGATGAGCGCGACGCCCGGCGTGCGCGCACCCGGGTGCACGCTCAACGACGCGGTTGGTGTCTTCTCCTTCACCGGCCTGCCGGCGCAAAATGTGGCCGCCGGAACCTGGTCGTTCACGATGTACTGGACCCCCGCAGGACCCATCCCTCTCTCCCACGTCACCTTGAGCGTCGGCGTGTCGGCCACCGCAAGCTGCGCGGGTTTCGTCGCGACGATCCCGAGCGGCGGAAGCACGTGGACTACGACCTTCGGTGCTTTGGGTGCACATACAACGAGCCCTTTCACGGTCAGCACGAGCGCGAGCCAGCCCGCGCTGGCGATCCCAGCCGGAGGCTCGCTCTGCCTTCGTGTCGACATCAGCCAGGAAGACGACGACGTGCCGATGGTCTACGACGGTCGCGTAGGCGAAGGCGACACCCGGCTGATCCCGCCGACCACGGTGGTTCCGGAGTCGGTGCTTGGCATGGTTGGGGTCGCGCTGGTGATCCCGCTCGTCACCGGCCGGCGCCGGTTGTTCTCGTTTCTGAAGGCGCGCGGATGAACCGTCGAGACCGCGACCCGGTGAACATCACGCTGATCGCAGCCTCATGTGCGCTGCTGATGGTGCTGCCGCTGGTCACCACCTTCGACGACTTTCTGACCTCGTGGGCAATGCACCTTGGCGTCAACAACCCACTGCAGGCGATGGTGCCGGTCGAGGCGCGCATGGTCGTGAGCATCCTCGGGCTGGCCGGAATACGCGCGGCCGCGGCCGGCAGCAACATAGCGGTCTGGGATGGAGCGGGCACCATGCATTCGCTCTTCATCTCGTGGAACTGCATCGGCTGGCAGAGTCTCGTGCTTCTAGGCGTGAGCTTCTTCTCGGGCCTGCGCGGTCAGCATCCGATTGAGTCGAGGATCCAGGTGATCGTCATCGGCGTCGCGGGGACGGTGTTCGTCAACCTGATCCGCGTTGCCGCAGTGGCTGCCCTGGAGGTCACGTGGGGTCACGTGCCGGCACTCCTGTTCCACGACTACGGAGGCACGGTGATCGTCGTGGCCTGGCTGTTCGGGCTCTGGGCCTTCGTCCACCGCTGGATTCTCGTTTCCCAGCCGTCGGATCAACTGGAGCTGATGCCTTCATGAACCGCTGGATCCGGCTCGGACTGCAAACAGCCTTTGGGCTGGCGCTGCTCTTCCTTTGGCTGCGAACGGTCTCGCTTGGCGAGGTTCTCAGCCACGCCAGAGTGCACAGCTGGCTGGCGGTCTTGCTGATGCTCGTCCTGTTTCTCGTCACCAGCCTCATCAGAGCGCGACGGTGGCTCCTGCTTTTGCGCCCACTCGCACCTGTCGGGATGGTGCGCGCGTTTGCGATGAACGCCGCCGGCGGCATCCTCAACTACGTGCTGCCGATCCGCTCCGGCGACGCGGCGCGCACATGGTGGCTGTGGCGGCGTCATCGCGTACCGCCGGGTTCCGCGCTGGCGACGATCGTCATCGACAAGGCGTGCGACCTGACCGGCGTGGCGGTTGTCCTCGCAACGCTGGCGGTCGTCAGCGTCACGGGCGCAGTGCACGCGCCAAACGGACTGTTCGGCGCGGCGGCGCTCGCGGTCGCGCTTCTCGCCGCGGTGCTTGGCACAGCCCTCCTCGGTCCGCGAATCGCACGCTCGAGGCTGACGCGGCGCCTGCTTCCGGAGCGCTTCGCTGCGAGCCTCGCCGGCCAGGCCTTCGCGTTTCGAGCCGGCGCGAAGGGTCTCTGGACGCCGGCGCTGGCCGGCCGGCTCGCCGCGCTGACCGCGATCGCGCTCGTGATCGACGCCTTCAACTTCAGCCTTCTGTTCTGGGCCGTCGGCGTCCCGGTGCCGATCCTGAAAGCGATGGCCGCCTACCCGGCGCTGCTGCTGAGCTTCGCCGTCCCCGCCGGTCCGGGTTACGTCGGCAACCTCGAGGTGGCGGGCTCGCTGGTGCTGGGCGGCGGCCTAGGCCTGGGATCGGCTGTGGCGGCGGGCGCCATCGTCCTGTATCACGCCATCACAGCGGCTTACGCTCTCGTGCTTGGACTCCTGGGCTTCTTGCTGGTGGGCGGGCGGCGGCGCGCGCGCAAAGCCGGGCCGCGCCGGATAGCTGTCTTTCACTGCGGGTTCACGTACTCCGGTGGCGGCGAGCGAATCGTGATCGAGGAAGTGCTCGGCCTCCGGAGGCGCGGCTTCGACGTTGAGTGCTACGCGCCGACCGTCAACGCGTCGCGATGCTACCCCGACCTCATCGACGAGGTGCGCGTACGCACGTTCCTGCCGCAGCTGCCGCACTGGTTCCCATTCCGTGAGGCTGTGCAGATGGCGGCCACGTCGCTTCTCATGCCCTTGTATGCGTGGCGGTTCCGCGGCGTCGATGTCATCGTCGGATGCAACCAGCCCAGCGCCTGGATCGCATGGTGGGCCGCCCGGCTGATCGACGTGCCGTACGTCGTCTATCTGAACCAGCCCAACAGGCTCGTATATCCGCGCAGCATCGATCGTGAGACGGGCTGGGTCGCCAACGCTGATTACCGTCTGCTCGCGGCCATCGTGTTGAGAGCGACGAAATTTGTTGCGTGGGCTGATCGCAGGTCCGTGCAGGAGGCCGACCAGCTGCTGGTCAACGGCGACTACATCGGAGACATCATCCGCACGACGTACAAGCGCGACGCTGTCGATTGCCCCGCCGGGTGCCATGTCGCGAAATCCGGCTTTCCTGTGCCGTTGGATTCGCGATTTTCCGGTGGCATGACCATCAACGGCTACCCCATCCGCCGTCCATACGTGCTGCTTACCAACAGGCACTACCCGCAGAAGCGTTTCGACCTTGCGATCCGCGCGATCCAAGAGGTGCGCAAGCGGCATCCCAAAGTGCAGCTCGTGATCCCTGGACCCTCCACCTCGCATACAGAAGTCTTGAGGGCGCTTGCCGCGAAGCTAGAGCTCACCGACGCTGTGACATTCCTTGGTGCGATCAGCGAGCAGGAGCTGCAGAGGCTCTATGAGGGCGCGGCCGTATATGTGTATCCGGCGCCCGAGGAGGACTTCGGCATGGGCGTGATCGAGTCGATGGCCAAGGGCGTGCCGGTGGTGGCATGGAACCAAGCAGGACCGACCGTCACCATGGGCCCACGCACTGGCTATCTGGCCGAGCCGCTCGAGGTGAGCGACTACGCTGCCGGCATCTCCGCTCTGCTAGATGACCCCGCCGCCAACCAGGCCACCGGCGAACGCGCCTTCGAGTGGGCTCGCCGCTTCGACTGGGAGCGGCATCTCGACACACTCGAACGCAGCATCCTCGAGGTTGCTCGCTCGCACGAGCAGGTGGCAGCCGAGGCGGCCACCGCTTGAGACTTCTGCCGAGGATCCTCCCCTCCCAAGAAGAAGAGGATCGGCGGCTGGACGAGCCCGAAGCGGCGCCGCCCCCGGAAGCGACAACCGCTTCGCGCATCAATCCGTGGCTGCTGACTGGGGCCGTGGCCCTCTTGGCCGCAATCCCACGCCTTCTCTACCTGTTCGTTTTCAGCGATCCGGAAAACCCCGGCCTCGGCGCATACAACGATGTGTGGCATCACTGGCAGATTGCATATCTGACCAAGGAGATCGGGCTGTCCGCGCCCGGCGGTCCGCGCCTGTGGGACCTGAAGGGCCTCGAATACTTCTGGGGCGTGCTTCACCCGCTGTTGATGGTCGGGGTCTTCGATGTCACCGGATCCATCGACATCGTTCTGACCCGCCTGGTCAGCCTCGTCTTCGGCATCGCGGTCGTCGTGCTTCTGTTTCACATCTGCAGTCGTTACTGGGGCACCCAGGTCGCAGTGGGCAGCGCGCTGATTGCGACCTTTCTCCCGACCAGCGTCATGAACGACACGTCGGGGATGCTCGAACCGCTGGGCGTTGCGCTGTGCCTGTTCGGGATCTGGGCCTGGGGCAACCAGCGTGGATTCTGGTCGGGCCTGGCGTTCGGTCTCGCGACGATGGCCCGCGCCGAGGCCTGGCTGTTCAGCCTGGGGATGGTGATTGCGGCGTTTCTGCGGCGCCAAAACTGGCGGCAGCGTGGGCCGCTGGTGGCCGGATTCGTGGTCGTGATGCTTCTGTACATGAAGGTCCTGCTCGACCAGACGGGCAACGCAGTGTATCCGCTGTGGTGGAACTTTTTCGCCAACGCGGTCGGCAACTGGGAATCGACACCGGTGGCCGCGTCGCAGGCGGCCGTGCGGCCGATCCTCGGCATTGCTTTGCTGGTGGCGCTCGTCGGGCTTGGTGCAGCGCTCTGGAAGCGACCCCCCTCGTACATGTTCTTGACCTTCGGGTTCGGCTACTGGGTTTTCGTGGCTGGCATGCTCGGTTTCACGTCGTACCTCGCCAGCTGGGTCTGGTGGATGCCGATCACTCGCGTGTTCGCTTTTCCCTATGTCTTCGCGGGCATGCTCGTTGTTGTTGTCCTGCTCAGGTTGGCCTCTCGACGGAAGGGCCGAGCGGCGGCTCCACTGTGTTGGATGGCGATAGGGGGACTGCTCCTCATTTCGCAATTGAGCTGGATTCCAATCGCCCAGGTCTTCGGTCCAACCGAAAACGAATGGCACGCGACCCTCGCGGCCAGCCGCCAGCTCGGAGCCTGGTACAACACGCCTCCATACCAGGGCCATGCCCTTGCGGTGCCATCTGACCGACCGGATGTGACCTACGGCCTGGCTCGCTTCGGAGGCGTCGAAGGCAAGCACCTCGTCAGCGAAATGTACGATCCGTTCTCCTATCTACCCGCCGGCTACAAGTACGAGGAGCACCAGGACACTGTGAACACCCTCGTCGAATGCTGGTTCGCGAAAACCGACACGCGATTGATTGCGATGCGCAGCGACAACACGAACTATTCGCTGCTGCGTGAATTGAATCCAGCTTGGTTCGTGCAGCTGGGCACGATGGCAGATACCAACTGGCTCATCTACGGCGTTTCCGCTGGCAAGCCGACACCTTCGGCGTGTGAGGAGGCGGCACGGGCAACGAGCCACTAGCGTCAGCAGCGCCTTTCGACTACGAGGCCAAGCGTTGGGGCGCGGCGCGTCTGCGCGCGCGGCCGTGGTTCATGAACGGACTCAAGCTGCGCTATCTGCTCGACGACCTCAAGCCGGTGCGCGGCCGCGTGCTTGATGTCGGCTGCGGCGCTGGATCAGTGGCCAAGGCGGTCAAACGGGAAAGGCCCGACCTCGAGGTGGTCGGCTGCGATGTCAGCCGCACGGCCCTCGCTGTGGCGCAGGTATCTCCCGAAGGCGTGGACTTTCGGCAGGCACAAGCCGAGAAGCTTCCTTTTGGGGACGGGGAGTTCGACTTCGTGTGGATATTCGATGTGCTCGAGCACGTGGAAAAACCGGAGCAGGTGCTGCGGGAAGTCGCGCGAGTGCTGCGCCCGGGCGGAGGATTCCACATCGTGCTTCCGCTCGAGGGTCAGCCCTGGACGCTCTACCGTTTCATCGGCTGCGGCACGCGTTGGACCGCGAAGGTGCGTCATGGCGGCCACATCCAGATCTTTTCCGCGGACCGTTTCTCGGGGCTCGCCGCATTTGTCAGCCTCCCCGTCAAGACCACGCGCTGGAGCTACCACTTCCTCCTGCAGGTGCTCGACATCCTGTATTTCTCCTGGCTCGACTGGCGCGGACCGGTCAGCGGGTCGGTCGAGGACATGGCATCGGAGACGCATGGGCTTGCGGGTTCGCTGATGCGCGCAGCGTCGATGACAGTGGCGACAACTGCATGGGGTGAGGCTCGCCTACTCCAGGACCTGCCGGGTGGCTGCGGCCATTTCACCTGCATTCGCTCGGGGTGACGCGAAAGGGCGCAGTCGCCCTCGGCGCCGTTCGACTTTGTCTCGCGGCCGCGGCCATCACTGCGGTGGCTTACGTCCTCAGCTGGCAGATCCTGTGGGGCGGCATGGCCGGCGCCGAGGCGCCGTTCCATCTCCACCTCATCGACTGGGTGGCGACCAGCTTTCCCAACCTTCCCTGGTGGTACCCGTGGGACGGGATGGGTGTGTCATACCGCGAGGCTTATCCACTCGCCTCGGCCTGGCTCGCAGTCGCAGCCTCGCGCGCATTCTCGACAAACCTGGAGGGTGGCGCTCAAGCCGTCCAGTTCGCGCTGATGCCGCTGTCTGCGCTGGGCGTCTACGCGTTCTTTGATTGGCGACTGAAGCGCCCGATCGCCGGCATCGTCGCGGCGATCCTCTTCCTCATCAGCCCGCTTCCCTGGGTCGAGTGGACTCATTTCGGCCTGTTCGCGAGCTGGGTCGGGATGGTGATCTTCATGCCTTGCGTGATCGCGCTCGATGTCTTCTCCGTCGCATGGCTTGGCGGCGACCGCGGCTGGCGTTTTCGCGCCGGCGCCTTCGGTTTTGTCTGCCTGACGGCGCTGTTGGGTTTGGTTTCGCCGCATCTGCTGGCGGCTCCGCTCCTGGTCGCGCTCGCGTATGCAGTTGCGATCCCGCGCGAGTCATCACGCCAGGCATGGCGGTGGATTCTGCTCGTCGTGCCGATGCTCTGGATCGGTGTCGGTGTCCTGTCGCTGTTCTGGATTGGAGCTGAATATCAATACCTGAGCGTCGTGCGGTCGCACTGGGCCGGAGCAGGCACAAATTTCGACATCGAGCGGCTTTCGCCGATCGACCTCAGCAACGTTCTCTCGCTGCATGCCTTGCGACCACAGGATCTGGGCGCTCTGTACTCGCTGAGCCCGGCAGCTCTTCTGCCGGCCGTCCTTGGATCCCTGTTGGCCTGGAAGGACGGGCGGGCGCGATTGTTTCTCGTACTGGCGGTCACCGGGATCGCGTTGATGGTCTTCCGCGACCTGTACCGCCCGTTCTTTCTCATCCCTGGATTCGCCGAGTTCGGCGTGGTCGCGCACCGTCCCTTCCAGCTGATGGTGAGCGTGGCGGTGCCATCGCTCGCTGCGTTGGGCCTGATCGAAGCTCCACCCCGAGCCCTGGCTTTTGCCATGGAACGCTGGCATTGGCAAACCAGCCGGCGAACCCTTGCCGCTTCTTTTTTGATTCCGCTGTTGTGCGTGGTGACGATCGCGGACCTGGTCGGGTTCGCCGGTCGGGTACGGGGTGGGAATCAGCTCGCGTATGGGCCGAGCCTGGCGTCACCTGGTTGGGCGCAGAGCCTCGGTGACATCTGGGGCCGTCAATCGAGCGCGTCGACGGCTCAACAGCTGTTGGATCCCCGGCTGTGGCGAGCCCCCGGAATCGGCTGTGAGCTCGACTGTCCAGGTCGGATCCAGCAGCTTGCCCAGCTCGGCTCGACGTTCCCTTCTGCGCCGGCAAGGGCCGAGCTGAACTCGAACATCGCAGCGCTTGACATGGCGTTTCACGTGATCATCGGTGGCGGCATCACCCACAGCTACAACGACCAGGTCATACCCTCACGCGAGCTCGCGTCGTGGTTGGAGCAGAGCATGCTCGTCGATCCTGGGGACACGACCAAGGCCCAGCTCGCCGCGGCGCTTGGCGTCGACGCAGTTGTTCTCTCCAAAGCCCAGGCGGATCGCGCCACCGACTACACAAAGATGGGTTGGTCGCAGGTCAGCAGCGATCCACTCGCGTTCGTCAACCCGCAACCGTCAGGTTTGGCGGCTCAATGGCCATCCGGTTCGGCGGTGCTTGTGATCGGGAGAACTCAAGGAAGCGTGCCGGCTCTATACAACTTCGTTTTCGAACGTGCGACGACTGGGGCTCTGCCATTAGCATCGGCCTGGTTGGTGCGGGGGAAGTCGCCGAACATCGACGACTACAGTGACTCAGAGCTCAGCCGTTACCAGGGCGTGATCCTGCTGGGGTACCAGTACAACGACCAGGGCTCTGCCTGGACGCGACTCGATCGTTATGTCAGGGGACGCGGTCACCTCTTCGTTGAGACCGGCTGGCAGTACGTCGATCCGGATTGGAACCTTGGCCCGGCGCCCGGCATCCTGCCAGTCGGATCGTTGCACTGGAGCGCACTTGATCCATCCGCGTCGGTAACAGTCGACGGCGCGAGCGATCCGCAGTTTGGGCGTTTCACGTACGGCGGCGGCGGTTGGGGGGCGAGCGGTGACGGTTCGGTGCGACAGGGTGCGACCGAGCTCGTCCGAGTCGGCGATCGTGTGGTCGCCGCGCGATGGGACGTTGGGCGCGGACGCGTCCTCTGGAGTGGCATGAATCTCATGGCGCACGACGCCGCCAGTCGCTCGACGGACGAAAGCCAATTCGTGGCCGCGCAGCTCTCCTGGTTGTTCGCTCCCGCGGCCGGTTCCAGCGCGCAGCTCGCGATCGAGCCCCAGTGGACTGGCACCGAGGAGGTCACGCTGAACCTCGAACAGTCGAGCAGCCCCAGCCTGGTGCTGTTCAAAGAGTCGCTGTTCCCAGGATGGTCTGCGACGCTCGTGACCCCAACTGGATCGGCGAGCGTCGACCTCGCCGGCAGCGAGATGGACTTCATGCTGGCCAACCTTGGTCCGGTCCCGGCCGGATCCAGGCTCGTGTTCACGTACGGGCCCACCACCTTCGAGCAGGCGACGTGGCTGGTCTCGCTCGTGTTCCTCGTCGGACTGCTCACGTGGCTCGTCCGCCCGGGTCTTATCGGCAGCGGTGCCGGTCGAGTTTGGCGCGTGGGTCGCGACCGGCTCGTGAGCGTCTTCGGATGGAGTGACGACGAGGGCTGACCTGACCTCGATCAGTCGAGCGAGGCAGCCCACGCCACAAGGTCTTTGAGCCCTCGGTCGAACTGGATCCTCGGCTCCCAGCCCAGCTCGTCCTTGGCCTTTGCGATGTCGCTCACGTAGTACACCTGGTCGCCCTCGCGCCATTCCGAGAAGCTGTACTGCGGTTTCTTGTTGAGGATCTCGCCGATCTGGTCGATGACCTCGAGAAGGTTCCGTTGATTTGGTTCGCCGCCGCCTACGTTGTAGATCTGCCCGCGCGTCTTGTGGATGTTTTCGATGGCGATCTCGTAGAGCGCGCTGAGGTCTCTCGCGTCGAGAAGGTCACGAACCTGCGTGCCATCGCCGTAGATCGTCATCGGCCGGTCATCGAGGATCGAGTGAACGAAATGCGCGACCCAGCCCTGGTCCTCGGTGCCGTACTGATGGGCGCCATAGATGCAGCTTTGGCGAAGCACGACTGTGTTCATGTGGAAGCACCGCGCGTAGTCGCGCACGTACTGGTCGGCGGTCCCTTTGCTGCAGCCGTACGGGCTGTGGAAGTCGAGGGGTTGGGTCTCCTTGCACGGACCGCTGTTGTGATCGAGCTTCCCGTAAACCTTGTTCGTCGACGCGAACACGAACGGCGCTTCGGGGTTGTGCTTGCGGGCTGCCTCGAGGACGTTGAGGGTGCCGCGGGCGTTGATGTCGAAGTCGGTCTCCGGGTCGACCAGCGATGTGGTGACGGCGACCTGCGCCGCCAGATGAAGGATCGCGTCCTGGTCCTTCACATGCTCCGCGAGCGCGCCGGCATTCCTCACGTCCTCTTTTATGAATGTGGTGCGCGCGGGATGCTCGGTGATGAGCCACTTGAGGTTTCTCTCAGTGCCTGCGCGGCTGAGGTTGTCGAGGATCGACGCGTGCCACCCGCGCTCGATCAGGTGCGTGGCGGCGTTGATGCCGAGAAATCCTGCTCCACCTGTGATGAGGATGCGGCGTCCGGGCATGCCTTGCGCCTCGGTTTTGACTTCGGGCTCGGTGCGATGGGCGATGCCACGCTCCAGGTCCAGCGCACTCAGTGTCATGGCGGGCCCATACCTTAAATCAAGCGCCGGCGGATCCAACCCTACGATAGACGCGTGTCCGCGCCATCCACGGTCCCGGCCCTATCGGACTCGGACATCAAATCGGTTCGATCCAACTGGGCGGGCGAGGTTCGGATGGCGAGCGTCTACCAGGCGCTGGCGGGGGTGGCTTCCAACCCGGTCGCGAGCCGGCGACTGAAGGCGCTCGCTGAGACGGAACAGCGGCACGCAGAAGCCTGGGCGCAGCTGCTCGAGTCGTGCGGCGTCAAACCGCCTGAGGCACGGCCCCAGGTGACTGCTCGTGCGCTGGCTGTGCTCGCCCGGGTCGTGGGCATCGGGCCGGCTCTTGCCTTGGCCGGCGTCGCTGAGGGTCAGGTCCTTCGCTCCTACCTCAGCCAGGTGTCGACGGTATCGAACCAGCAGGCGCAGGGAGTTTTGCGGCGGGTCTTGCCTGAGGAGCTCGACCACCAGTCTCCCGACGATGTCGCTGAAAGAGATACGGACACAAAGTCGCCGCTCGTCGCTGACGAGCAGTGGCACGGCGGCGGCGCCGAGAGCATCCGGAACGTGATTTATGGGGTCAACGACGGACTCACGGCAACGTTGGGGGTCCTGACCGGCGTAGGAGGAGCGAGCATCGATCCGCGCGTCGTTCTCATCGGCGGCCTGTCGGCGATGGTCGCCTCGGGTGTCTCGATGGCTGGTGGGGCGTACCTCGCGACCAAATCGCAGCGCGAGGTGTTCGAGGGGCAGCTGGCGCGCGAAGCGGCGGAGATCGAAGCGATGCCGGAGCTCGAGAAGGCAGAACTGGTCGATATCTATCGGTCTAAGGGCCTCACCGCCGCCGAGGCGAAGACGATCGTCGACCGCATCACCCAGGACAAGAAGGTGTGGCTCGAGACGCAGGCGCGCGAGGAGCTGGGACTGGATGTGTCGCAGTTCGAGAACCCGGCGCGCGAGGGTCTCGTCGCGGGGATCTCGACGCTGATCGGAGGCGCGATCCCCGTGATCGGCTACCTGGTCGGGCGGTTCCTGGCCGGCTCGGCGCTGTCGGGCTTCGGCTCGCTCGCTTTCGCGTTCATCTTCTGCGGCGTGTTCCTGTTTCTGATCGGCTCAGCGCGCTCGTTCTTCACCGGGAAGGGTGGGGTGCGGTCGGGGTTCGAGATGTTGGGCGTTGGCACCCTGGTTGCGGCTTTGACGTTGGGGGTGGGCGTCCTCTTCCGGGCTTAGGCGGTCAGCCCGTGGCGAATCCGCGGAAATATGCGACAGCGACGATCCAGGCCGCTGCGGCCAGGATGATCGCCTCCCTGCGTTTGGAACCGCCATGCGCCCAGAGGTACGCACCAGGAAGAAACAGCACGGCGAAGATTCCGTACACGAGGTGCAGCAGCGTGTGCGGTCGGTTTCCCAAGACGAACAGGCCGAGACCGAACAGGCCCTGCAGCGCGGTGAGGCCCGCCATCAGAAGGTAGCTCGAGCGGAATCCGCCGCTCACCTGCGCGTGCCGGAAATATTCATAGGCGCCCCAGATGCCCAGCAACACAGCGAATACGATCAGGGCGCGTGCGCCGAACGTGTGCAGAAAGACGAACGCGCCCGCCAATTACGCTGAGCTCAGCACCTGGTGGCGGAAGTACTCGACCGTTTGGCTCAAGCCCTCTTCGAGCGGCACTCTCGGCTCCCAACCAAGCTCGTTGCGCGCGCGGGTGTTGTCCAGGGCGATGCGGTAAACATCGCCTGTGCGCGGCGGGCCGTAGGTTGGTTCCAACTTGTAGTCGGTGAGGAGTGCCAGCTTGCGGAAGAGCTCGTTGATCGTCACCGGGATCGCGGTGCTGATGTGGTAGGTCCTGCCCGCTCCGCGTTCCAGCGCTGCGATGTTGGCGAGCGCGACGTCGGCCACATGCAGCATGTCTCGCGACTGTTCCCCGCTGCCGTCGACCCTCACCGGTTTCCCGGCGATCATGCGGCTCGCGAATATCGCTATGACCCTTCCTTCTTCCGACTTGAAGTCCTGGCGCGGTCCATAGATGTTCGCGTACCGAAGCACGGTGCAATCGAGACCGTAGAGGCGGTGGAACGTGCCCAGGTAGTACTCGAAGGACAGCTTGCTCGTGCCGTAAGGCGACAGGGGACGAAGCGGATGGTCCTCGTCGGCCGGGACCACGTCCGGCTCCCCGTACAGCGCACCGCCTGTGGAGCTGAATATGAACTTCCTTACACCGGCATCGATGCTCGCCCTCAGAACGTTGAGGCCCCCGACAATATTGACCGTCGCATCGAAACCGGGATCGACAACCGACTTCGGTACCTCCGACTGCGCCGCGTGATGGTTGACGACATCCGGGCGGAACGCTTCGATGGCCGCGGCCACGCCGTCCTTGTTGCGAACGTCAAGCCGAAGCACCTTCGCCTCGCCGTTGACGTTCGCGGCATCGCCGGTGCTGAAGTCGTCGAGGATCGAGACGTCATGGCCCGCGGCAACGTATGCGTCGACAACGTGAGAGCCAATGAACCCGGCCCCACCCGTGACGAGAATCCGCACTGCATTAGGACTCTAACCGACACTTAGCACTCCCTGTGGAGACGCACCTGGAAGTCGAAGTCGTGACGGCCGTCCGTGCGGCGGTCCCCGCATCGTTCATTCGATCGGTGATCGTGCGCGCGGCATCCATACCCGAGGTTGCGGCGCGATTGCCTGCCGGCGACGCCACGGTCGCGGTCCGGCTTACCGGCGACCGCGAGCTGCGCCGGCTCAACCGCGAGTACGCAGGCGAGGATTCGGTGACAGACGTCCTGTCGTTTGCAGGCCAGGCGCCGCACGTCGGTGACCTAGCGATTTCGTGGCCGGCAGCAGTGCGCCAGTCGAAGACCTACGGGCACGACGCCAGGACCGAGCTCGCGCTGCTCTGCACGCATGGGTTCCTGCACCTTCTCGGCTGGGACCATGCAACAGCGGCCGAGCGTAAGGAGATGAACCGCCTGACGCGCGCGGCGCTCAAGCTCTCCGGGCTGGCGCTCGCCCCGGGTCGACTCTAAACTCAACGCAGTGGTCTGCGGCGCTCGCCGCGGGCCTTTCCGCGTCTACTGGAAATTGGGTTGAGTCAAGAAGAACGATTGATAGTCGGGCTGGGCAATCCGGAAACGGATTACGCCGACACGCGGCACAACCTCGGGTTTGCCTGCGTGAACGAGCTCGCCCGCCGCATGGGCGTGAAGATCGATCGCAAGCGATGGCAGTCGAAGGTCGGCTGCGCGGAGTCGCGCGGGGTCTGGTTCGTCCTGCCGCAGACCTACATGAACCTGTCTGGGCAGGCGGTGGCGAAAGCGCTGCGCGATACAACGCTTACTCCGCGACAACTCTGGGTGGTGCACGACGAGCTCGACCTGCCGCTGTGCCGGATGCGAATAAAGCTCGGTGGGTCGGGGGCCGGCCACAATGGCGTGCTTTCGATCATCAGCGCGCTGGGCAATCCGGAGTTCGTGCGTTTTCGGGTCGGCATAGGCAAGCCATCCCGCAAGGGCTCGACGGAGGGCCGTCACTACGTTCTGGGCCGCTTCACGAAGGCTGAGGCCGAGCGGGTGCCGCAGATCGTCGATGGAGTGGCCAACGCGCTGGAGGTGGCGCTCGACGAGGGAATCGAGCGAGCCATGGAACGCTTCAACCGGGCAGGTTCGCTTGGCTGCGAGGAAATGCCTTGACGACACTGTTGGAAAAGACGCTGGAGGCCGCGCCCCAGGTGCGCGAGTGGGTTTCGAAGACAAACGGCGGCCTGCGAGTCGCACGCCTGCCCAGACCGGCGTGGCCGATCGTGGCCGGGGCGGTTGCGCGCTCTTTCGCCGACGCGGGCCACTCGCTGCTGATACTCGCACCCGCGCCGGACCGATTCTGTGATGAGCTGCGGCCGTGGCTTGCGGGACGCCCGCCGGCCTACGTTTTCGCGGAGGTGGCGGTTTCGTTCCTCGACCGGCCGCCTGCATTCGATGAGGCGGTGAACAAGAGGATGGAGGCGCTGAACGCGCTCGCCGACCGCTCCACGCCGACCATCGTCGTGTCGTCGCGGCGCGCCATCACGCGCGCGACCATCTCTGCGAGAGGTCTTGCGGACGCCACGGTGCTCCTCACGCCCGGCTCCGGTCCTGACCCGATCGCGGTGGCCGCCCGGTTGGTGGAGATGGGCTACTCGCGCGAACCGCTGGTCGAGCAGCACGGCCAGTTCTCTCTTCGAGGCGGGATCCTCGATGTGTTTCCGGCCGCGGCCGACACGCCGGTACGAGCGGAGTGGTCGGGCGACGTCATCGAGACCCTCCGGATGTTCGACCCCGAGAACCAGCGGTCGGTCATGCCGGTGTCCCGTGCGCTTGTCCACCCGGGACGCGAGCTGCTGCTGGGACCAGGCCGCGGAGCGGCTGCAGCGAATCGGCTGAGGGAAAGCCTGCCGCTCGACGGTTTGCGGGCCGACGTCCGCGCCGACTGGGAAGAGGAGCTCGAACGTCTCGAGGCGGGAGGTGCGTTTCCTGGCGTCGAGTACTACGCCGCTTACCTCGACCCGTCGATCCCGTCGCTGCTCGATCACCTCGCCGATGACATCGCGATCATCGACATCGAGCCGAGCCGGCAGCGTTCTGACGCGCGGGTGCTGGTCGAGGAGACGGAGATGCTCGCGGCTGCGGAATCTGGTGGGGGAGAGCTTCCGCGCGGCTTTGTTCTGCCTGTGGTCAGGGGCGAGCGACTCAACGGAATCGACCGCCATCCACGCATGGAGATCAGCGCCGGCGAGGCCGGCGAGGATTCGATCGACCTCGGCTGGGCGGAGGCAGAGCCGCTGGTGGGCCGGCCGAAAGCCGCCGCCGATCTGGCGTCCCTCGCAACGGCAGCGACCGTCGTCTTCGCGACCGAGCAATCGGAACGCTTACGAGACTTCCTTGCCGAGGGCGCCGTGCATGAGCATCCGCGAGAGGTCGAGCTGGACCTCGACCTCCCGCTCGAGCCCGGCCTCCAGGTCGCCGACCTCGACATTGCGGCGGGATGCGTACACAGGGCGATGGGCTTTCACCTGATCACCGACGCCGAGCTGTTCGGCCGGCTGCGTCGCCCCACCCGACCTTCACGCTCGTCGCGCGGACGTGCCGAGCAGCTGACGCGTGAGTTCACGCTGGACTTCGCGCCCGGCGAACTTGTCGTCCACGTCGACCACGGAATCGCGCGCTTTGCCGGTATGCGGCTCATCGAGTCGGAGGGGGCGCATCGCGAGTACCTGGAGCTCGAGTACGCGGAGGCCGACAAGCTGTTCGTGCCGGTCGAGAACCTCGATCGCGTTCAGAAGTACCTCGGCGGCGAGGCCGAGCCCGCCCTGCACAGGCTCGGCACCGGCGATTGGTCGCGAGCGAGGGGGCGCGCGCGCAAGGTCGTGCAGGACGTCGCCGAGGAGCTGCTCAAGATCTACTCGGAACGGGAAGCCAGGCCGGGGATCGCGTTTGCACCGGACTCGGCCTGGCAGCAGGAGCTCGAGTCTTCCTTTCTTTATGAGGAGACCGCCGACCAGCTGGCGGCCCTCGCGGAGATCAAAGCGGACATGGAGTCCGACCGCCCGATGGACCGCCTGCTTTGCGGTGATGTGGGCTTCGGCAAGACGGAGCTGGCTCTCCGGGCGGCATTCAAGGCGTCGATGAGCGGCAGACAGGTCGCTTTGCTCGCGCCCACAACCGTCCTGGCGCAGCAGCACTTCCACGTCTTCACTGAAAGGCTTCGCAACTTTCCGGTGACCGTCGAAATGCTGTCGCGATTTGTCGATGACGAGACCCAGGCGCGGACGCTCGAAGGACTCAAGGCGGGCCAGGTGGACATCGTCGTCGGCACCCACCGCTTGCTGCAGCGCGATGTCCGGTTCAAGCGCCTCGGGCTGCTCATCGTCGACGAGGAGCACCGATTCGGCGTCATGCAGAAGGAGCGGCTCAAGAAGCTGCGCACGCAGCTCGACGTGCTCTCTCTGTCGGCGACCCCGATACCTCGCACGCTCCACATGGCCGTCGGCGGGATTCGCGACATGAGCGTGATCCAAACGCCGCCTGAGGAACGGCAGCCGATCAAGACGTATGTGACGGCGGACGACGACGAGCTGGTGCGCGAGGCGATCACGCGCGAGCTCCAGCGGGGCGGCCAGGTCTACTACGTGCACAACCGCGTGCGCACGATCCAGAAGGCAGCGGACCGCGTCCGGGACCTCGTGCCTGATGCTCGCGTGATCGTCGGCCACGGACAGATGCAAGAGGACCAGCTGGCGAAGGTGATGGTCGATTTCGAATCAGCCAAGTTCGATGTGCTCGTCTGCACGACGATCATCGAATCGGGGCTGGACATCCCGAATGTCAACACGATCATCGTCGAGCGCGCCGACCGGTTCGGTCTTGCGCAGCTCTATCAGCTGCGCGGCCGTGTGGGCCGTTCCGGGCGGCGCGCGTACGCCTACTTCCTTTACGACCCTCGACGCTCGCTGACAGAGAACGCCGACAAACGGCTCGATGTCATCTCGGGGCTGCACGAGCTCGGGCAGGGATTCAAGATCGCGCTGCGCGACCTCGAGATCCGCGGCGCGGGCAACCTCCTCGGCACCGAGCAGCACGGTGCGATCGCCGCGGTCGGATTCGAGATGTACCTCCAGATGCTCCAGAGCGCGGTGGGCAAGCTCCGCACCGGATCGGAGGAAACCGTCGTTGGAGATGTCCTCTCGACCGCAGAGATGAACCTCGACCTGCCCCTCGACCATTTCATCCCCCGCTCTTACATCCGGGATGAGAAGCTGCGGCTTGGCGCCTACCGGCAGCTCGCCGCCACCGACACCGAAGAGGAGCTGGAGGCGGTGCTGCGGTCGCTCGAGGACAGGTACGGCCCCGGGCCGACGCAGCTCGACAACCTCGCGTACTCGCTGAGGGTCAAGCTCCGCGGTCAGCGGCTCGGGCTTCGCGGTGTGGTCGCCGACGGCCACGACATCGCGATCCGTGTCGATCCTGAGCGGTATCTGGACGTCGACGAGCTCGCGCGGAGGATGCCGGGCCGGATCGCAATCCTGCCCAACCGCCTCAAGATGCGCCGTCAGGGCGAGGGCTGGAAGGATGATCTGCTCCGGCTGCTCAGCGAGATGACCGAGCTGTACGAGGCCGGGCGCAACGTGCCGGTGCCAAGCGCGTGAAAGAATCTGAAGGGATGCCAGAGGAGCAACATCGACCGTATTCGCCTGGAGTCGCGGCCATCTTCGAGGTCGTGGCCAGGCTGCGCGCTCCGGGCGGCTGCCCATGGGACCGGGAGCAGACGCACGAGTCGCTTCGTCCGTACCTTCTGGAGGAGACCTACGAGCTCCTCGAGGCGATCGATTCGGGCGACGACGCAAAGATAAAAGAAGAGCTGGGCGACCTCTTGCTGCAGGTGGCGATGCATGCGGAGATCGCGGCAGAGCAGAAGCGATTCGATGCCGCGCAGGTCTCGGAGGCGGTCGCGGCAAAGATGGTCGCGCGGCATCCGCACGTGTTCGGCGATGTGTCCGTCGCGAACGCGGAAGAGGTTCTGCGCAACTGGGAGCACGCCAAGGGCGACGAGGCCCGCAAAAGCGGCCGAGCCGATGAGTCGGTTGTCGACCGCGTGCCGACGACGCTGCCTGCGCTCGCTTGGACGCTCGGTTTGCAGAAGCGCGCGGCTCGCGTGGGGTTCGATTTCGAGTCGCCGACGCAGACGGCCGAAAACGTGGCCGAGGAGGCGCGCGAGCTGGCGGAAGCGAGCAATCCCGAGCAGGCATTCGATGAGATGGGGGACCTGCTGTTCGCCGTGGTCGCGCTTGCGCGGCGCTTGAAGATCAATCCCGAGGATGCGCTGCGGGTCGCCGGCCAGCGGTTCCGGCGGCGCTTCGCGGAGACGGAGGCGTCGCTGCGACGGGATGGCGTGGACTTCCGAGATCTCGACCAGGAAGCCATCGCCAAGCGCTGGGAAGAGACGCACTAAGACGCGTTTGTTATAGTCGCCTCCTTCCAAGCAGCAGTCCCACTCCACGACCCAGCATGAGAAACAGCAAGATCCTCGTTGCAGCGGGCACCGTCCGCACCGGCGGCTTGACGATGCGCCACGTCGTCACCGCAGTTGTTGTGCTCCTCTTCGCCATCTGGATCGGCTATGCCTTCGTGCAGGAGGCTTACCTCAGTCACAAGCTCAGCCAGCAGGCGGCGGACCTGCGCCACCAGAACGCCGTGATCGCCGCCCAGAACGCCGGCTATCACAAGGACGTCACCGCCATCACGTCCGGCACCGCAAGCGAGGAGGAGGCGCGCTTGAACGGTTTCGCCAAACCAAACGAGCGGACCTTCCTGGTCACGACGCCTGCGAGCCCGTCGCCGACCCCGCCCACGAGCCCGTCGGCCAGCCCCACCCACTGAGCGGCCGGGCTGGAACTGACCTCGTCCGCGGGTATAATCGGACCGCGGAGTGGAGCAGCGGCAGCTCGTCGGGCTCATAACCCGAAGGTCGTTGGTTCGAATCCAACCTCCGCAACCATTTGCAGCAACCACGAAGCCGGGGGTATCCCGGCTTCGTTCTTATTTCAGGAAAGAAGCAATGAACAAGAGGAAGCGCGTCGCGATCGCGAAGCACCGCGTAAAGAAGCGGAAGCTCAAGGCACGGGCGCAAGCGGCCCGTTAGTCTTTCTCCGGCTTCGGTGCCGTAGCTCAGGTGGTAGAGCGCGCGACTCATAATCGCGTTGTCGCTGGTTCGAGTCCAGCCGGCACCACCATGTCCTCCCCCGATGCAGGTCACGATCTCCACCCGCTGATCCTTGCCCTCCGGCATTCCGATGTGATCACCCGCGGCGATCGCATCCTGGTCGCCGTTTCCGGTGGGCCGGACAGCACCGCGCTGTTGACTGCCCTGAACGAGGAAGGCCATGCGGTCATCGCCGCCCACTACGACCACGCGCTGCAGCCTGGATCAGAGGCTTCGGCTCGGTACGTGCGCGAGCTGTGCAAGCGAATGGGCATCGAGCTAATCACCGAACGCAGGAAGAAATCCATGCCGCGTGGGTCGATCCAGGCCGGCGCTCGCGCGCTTCGCTACGAGTTCTTCGAGCGTGCCCGCATGAAAGCGGGCGCCGGCGTCGTCGCCATCGCGCACACGGCCGACGACGTGGTCGAGGGTGTGGTGCTTCATCTGCTGCGTGGGTGTGGGTTGGCAGGAATGCGCGGCATGCCCGCGCGCCGAGGCCTGTTCGCGCGACCTCTTCTGAATGTTTGGAGGAGCGAGATCGCCGGCTATCTGGCCGAGCGCGGCATCGACGCGCTCGAGGACCCTGCCAACTCCAACAGCGCGTACGCGAGGGTGTGGGTGCGGCGCGACATCCTGCCTGCGCTCGAGCGCGACCGGCCTGGAATCACGCGGCGTTTTCGCGCCGCCGCCGCCAGGGCTGCGGTGCTTCACGACTCCGTGGCCGGGACTGCAGAGAGCGCATTGGACGGATTGGCCACCACCAGATCAACCGTCGCGGCGGCCCCGGAGCCGATCGCGGCGGAACTGATGCGACAGCTATATGCGCGCGCCGGCGGCGCCCAGCCGGCGCTGTCCCGATCCCATCTCCAGGCC
>DASVEP010000099.1:0-23983 GCA_036380475.1 Candidatus Dormiibacterota bacterium | reverse complement strand
GAAGAGCAGCGCCAGGTGTGGGAAGCGCGCCGCCAGGCCGAGGCGGCGGATCGCAGCCGGCGAGAGCTCATCGTGAATGTGTCACACGAGCTGAGGACGCCGATCGCCAGCATCCAGGCCCACGTCGACTCGCTGCTCTTCCTGCCCGAGTCGGATCGGCCTGACGCGGAGGAGACAGAACGCCGGCTCCGAATCACGGCCGCGGAGACCCGGCGCCTGGCCGATCTCATCGAGGACCTGTTGATGCTGGCCCGCGCAGATTCACACGAGCTCAAGGTGACCAATCGCCCGATCGACCTGGCTCCGATCGTCGAGACGGTTGTCCTCACGCTCGCGCCCCTGGCCCGCAGCGAACGACAGGTGACGGTGAAGCTCGAGGACGTGCCCGCGGGATCGTGGGCCACGGGAGATGCCGACCGCCTCACCCAGGTGCTCACGAATCTGGTGCGCAACGCGATCAATTACACGCCCGAGGGTGGGGTCGTCTCGGTGCGGCTCAATACGAGTGGCGAAGACCATGTCCAGATCGCCGTCTCCGACACTGGACTCGGAATCTCCGCGGAGGACCTGTCGCACATCTTCGAGAGGTTCTTCAGGGCGGACAGCTCACGCACCCGGGACACCGGTGGTTTCGGTCTCGGCCTGTCGATCGCTCGCGAGCTCGTGGAGGCGATGGGAGGCAGCCTCTCCGCTACCTCCCAGCCCGGCCTCGGAAGCACTTTCTTTATCAGCCTGCGACGGACCCCACCAACGCCGTAGATGGCGACGATCCTGGTGGTCGAGGATGAGGTGGCGCTCTGCGACCTGCTCCGCTCCCACCTCGAGAGCGAAGGACACAGAGTCGAGCAGGCATTCGACGGCAGGCAGGCCCTCGAGGTGGCAGACCGAACGAGCCCTGACCTGGTGATCCTCGATTGGATGCTCCCGGGCCTCGACGGGCTCACGGTATGCAGGGAGCTTCGGCGCAAACACCTGATGCCGATCCTGATGCTCACCGCCCGCAGCGACGTGGGAGACCGTGTGACCGGGCTGCAGGTTGGTGCCGACGATTACCTCGGCAAACCGTTCTCGATCGTGGAGCTGGCGGCCAGGGTCGCCTCCCTGCTGCGACGAGTCGCCCTCGACAGCGCCGCCGCCACCGCCGACACCTCCCAGCCTGTCGCGTTCGGCCCCCTCGTCCTGGACCCGGTCGGCCATCGCGCGACATTGGCAGGCTCGGCGCTCGATCTCAGCCGGCGAGAGATGGACCTTCTCGAGCTGCTGCTCCAGCACCCAGGCCGCACGTTCTCACGCGAGTTTCTGCTGGAGCGATTGTGGGGATCGGACTTCGACGGCCTGGATCGGGCGGTGGACACACAGATGGTGCGGCTGCGGCGCAAGCTCGGCGACCTCGGAGCGTGCATCGAAACGGTGTGGGGAATCGGATATCGGTTCAGACCCGACTTGCGGGTGACATAGTTTCGACACAGCACCCGGATATCGTCTCCGCACAAGAGATGGCGTCACAAAATGCTGCCGGCCGGTGCACAAGCAGTGAACCAGCGCTGCATCGCGCCCTGCAAACACGCGTAAGGAAGGAAAGAACTTGATCGACAACATCATCGATGCCAAGGGCGTCTGGAAGAGATACGACGCCGGCAAGCACAAGATCGACGCGCTTCGCGGGCTCGACCTCATCGTCAAGCGTGGCGAGGTCGTCGCGATCATGGGACCGAGCGGCTGTGGCAAGACCACGCTGCTGAACTGTCTCAGCGGCCTCGATGTCATCGACAGCGGAACCATCAAGATCGCCGGCCGCGACCTCAAGGACCTGACCGACAACCAGCGCACCGACTTTCGCGCGCGAGAGATGGGTTTTGTGTTTCAGACCTACAACCTGCTGCCCGTGCTCACCGGGATCGAGAACGTGGAGCTGCCGATGCTCGTCGGCGGAGTCAAGCCATCGATGGCCCGCAAGCGGGCACAGGAAGCAATCGAGATGGTCGGCGTCGGCGAGTGGGCCCGTCACCGGCCCGCCGAGATGAGTGGCGGCCAGCGCCAGCGCTTCACGATCGCTCGCGCGCTCGCGACCAAGCCCGCGATCGTGTGGGCCGATGAGCCCACCGGGGCGCTCGACACGGAGACCAGCGCCGGGATCATGGACCTGATGGTCCAGCTCAATCTGCAAAACCAGCAGACCTTTGTGTGGGTGACTCACTCCGAAGAGGTCGGGGCGCTCGCGCAGCGATTGATCCGCATGCGCGACGGCCTGATCGTCTCGGACACCAAGGACGTTGTCCCGAGCGTCGAAGGCTCCGATCACAACCGGGCGCCCGAGCTCATGGCGAGGGTCGATTGAGCGTTTATTTCGGCATCCCCGCGCTCACGGTGGCCACGTGGATGGTCGCCGCGGTCGGGGTATTGCTGCTCGGCCTGCTTCTGTTCGCCGCAGTCAATCGCGTCCTCTTGAAGATGGCGCTGCGAAACGTCCCGCGCCGGCGTGCACAGACAGTCTTGATCCTGTTCGGGCTGATGCTCGCGACGCTCATCATCACCGCCTCGCTTTCGGTCGGCGACACGTTGAACTACTCCCTGCAGTCGATCCAGCTCCGGCAGATCGCCGGCGTCGACGAGGCATTCACACGCCATCCGGCGACCCAGTACGTCCAGGGCGCGTCAACCGCGAACACCGAGTTCTTCACCGAGGCTCAGGCCGCCGATGTCATCGCGCGCAGCAAGAAGGACACCAACGTGGCTGCGGCCACCGGCCTGATTGCGGCATCAGGTTCGATGATCGACGTCACCACGAGCCAGTCCTCGTCGGGGAACGTGGCCGTGTTCGGCGTCCCAAATGACTTCGGGTCGGTCTGGGGACAGCTGCGCGGCAGCTCGGGCGCCAACCTCGATGTCGCCACGCTCGCTCCCGACGAGGTGTTCGTCGGCAACTCACTTGGCGACACGTTGAACGCCCACGCGGGCGACCGGTTGCAGCTGTACATCGACGGGCACCTGACGATGCTCACCATCCGCGGCGTGCTCGACACGGAGGTCAACCCGAGCATCGCGAACCACGGACCGATCGTGAATTCCGTGCTGCTGCCGCTGGCCACCATGCGCACCGTCCTGCAGCGGCCAAGCGGCTACAACCTCATCTTCGTCCACAACCGCGGCACCGGCGGCTTCGACGACCTCGGACCCAGCGGCGTCACCGGGGATGAGATCTCGCGGCACTTCCGTGTGGAGTTCACCGACCCTCAGGCTGCAGCGGCACTGTGGGCGTACCTGAACACGCCTGCGATCAAGGCTCAGATCAAGAAGATCCACGACCAGGCGTCGTTCCTCGACCCCACCCAGGACCTCAGCCGCCGGCTTCTCGTGGAGCTGAACCAGCCGGCGGTCACGGATGAGTTCAAGGCCCTGGCCGGCAACAGATTCGTCGATCGAGTAATGGGCGACGCAGTCGCGGCGGCCGCCGGCCCGTCCAACGCGCGCACGGCCCAGGAGAACCTCTTCATGCTCGTGAGCGTCCTCCAGGTCGACAGCGGCGCCGCGGCCGAGCTGAAGACGCTGCTGAGCCAGCCCGGCATCCAGGGCCCGATCACATCTGTCGCGCTGGCGCTGCCTCCAAGCGATCCGGTGCGGCAAACCGTGATGGACCTGTTCGCGGAGGTCCAGAAACCCGAGCTCACAACCAAGTTCAAAGCGATCGTCGGCAACGCGGATCTCCAGGGACAGCTGGGCCAGGCGATCAACGCCATCGACCCCACGCAGCTCGCCCGCTACAACGACATCGCCGACCGGCTGGATCTCTACACCTACTCCGCCTACAAGGCCGACGCCGTGACCTTCGCGCAGGCGGGCGGGCTGTTCATCACAGCCGCACTGCTTGGCGTCAGCTTTTTCTCAATCGCCGTCGGTGTGCTGCTCATCTTCCTGATCTTCGTCATGCTCGCCGCCGAGCGCCGCGCCGAGATGGGGATGAGCCGCGCGGTCGGCCTGAAGCGCCGCCACCTGACGCAGATGTTCCTCTTCGAAGGCACGGCCTACACCCTCGCCGCGAGCCTGGTCGGCGCGGCCCTTGGCATCGGCGTGGCTTCGCTGATGATTAGCGTGCTGTCGACCGTCTTCAGCGGTTTCTACAAAGGCATCACGCTCACGTTCCACTTCGAGTGGACGAGCCTGGTCATCGCCATCTGCGTCGGGATCCTGCTCACGTTCATCGTTGTCGCGTTCTCTGCCTACAGGGTGAGCCGGCTCAACATCGTGGCCGCGATTCGCGACCTCGACGAGAGCGAGCAGCGCGACGCGGGCATGCTCAGCATGTTCGTCGCGCCCTTCAAAGTCGGGTGGGCGGCGATCAGGCAACTCGTGCACGGCCACCCGCTGGTGTTCCTCGGCCGCATCTCCCTCGGCACGCTCGGCGCCATCCGGACTTTCTGGTGGGCGCTGTTCCGCCGCGGTCCGTTGACCATCTTGCTCGGCGCCGCCCTGGTCGCTCTCACGCTTGGCGATTCGAGCCCGTTCGCTCACTTCGAGGTCGTCTACACCGCCGGCGTGTCGCTCGTGATCATCGGTACGGGACTTCTGGTCAAGTGGATTCTTACCGTGGCGCGCGTCCGCCGGCTCGTGGCCGCGCGAGCCGGCTTCACGATCGCCGCGCTCGGCCTGCTGCTGTACTGGGCCCGGCCGTTCGGCCGGATGGAGACGGTCCTCCACCTCGAGAGCCAGCTGCAGACCAAGCAGCTCGCCGGCGGACCCGAGGTTTTCATCCTGTCGGCCTTGATGACCCTGCTCGGTGCGATTTGGCTTGTCATGTACAACAGCGACCTGCTGATCGGCGGCGTCATGTTCGTCACGGGACGCATCGGCGGACTTGCCGCCGTCACGCGCACGAGCATGTCCTATCCGATGTCGACGAAGTTCCGCACCGGCATGGCCGTGGCGATGTTCGCGATCGTCACTTTCATCATCGTCTACATGTCGGTGTTCAAAGACGTACTGGTCCAGAACTTCGCCCAGGTCGACCAGGTTTCCGGTGGATGGCAGATCGTCGCAGGAACGCCCGACAGCAACTTCAACCAGACCGACAACACCAGATTCCCCGCCGATGTGGCGTCGGCGGTACAGGCCGATCCTGCCGCGTCCGCGGACATTCGCGCGGTTGGTTGGGAGAACCAGACGTTCGGCGTCTCGCTTCAGCAAGTCAGGGCCGACGGCTCGGTATCCGAGGTGCCGCCTGAAGGCGGCTACTCCCTGCACGTTGTGGATGACGGCTATCTCGCCGCGACCGGCTACTCCCTGCAAATTCGCGCCGCCGGCTATTCGTCGGATCGCGCAGTCTGGGACGCGGTCCGCACCAACACCGGCTATGCGGTGATCAACGCGTCAAGCCTCGACGCAAGGACAAACGGACCGGCGGACATAGTGGGCATCAAGCCAACGGATTCGACGTTCCAGCCGTTCCAGGTCCGGGTGCCGTCCTTTAGCCAGAAAGGCAGCCCGTCGACTGAGACGTGGACGCTGACCGTGGTCGGCTTCATGAGGTCGAACGCCAACTGGGGTGGCGTCTACGTTTCCCAAGCAACAGCGATGCAGAGCGGCCTGTTTGCACCGCCGTCAGCGCCCGGTTCGTCGGGGCCGGCAATCGGCACTGCGCTTCCAGCGCTCGCACCGACCGGATACTACTTCGCGGTCAAGCCCGGGGTCGATGTGAACAAGGCACGACTCGCCCTGGGCCGCATACTCGTCAAGAGTCAGCTCGAGCCGGTGATCGTCGCTGACCAGCTGGCGCAGCAGCTGAGTGGGATCCTGACGCTCCTCAACCTCGTCACCGGCTTCCTGGCGCTCGGTCTCATCGTCGGCATCGCGGGCCTCGGCGTGATCAGCACCCGCGCGGTGGTGGAACGGTTCCAGCAGATCGGCATGCTGCGGGCGCTCGGCTACCGGCGCTCATTGGTGCAGCAATCTTTCCTCATGGAGTCAAGCCTGATCGCCATCCTCGGCCTGGTCATCGGCGCGCTGGTCGGCGTGTGGCAGTCATACCGATTCTTCGTCGTCGACAAGATCTTCGGCACGGTCGATTTCCATGTGCCGCTCGCTCAGATCGCACTGATCCTGGTTGGCGCCTACCTCGCGACGCTTGTCACGACATATCTGCCGGCCCGATCGGCTTCTCGAATCGCACCGGCCGAGGCACTGCGCTACGAATGATGTTTCCGGATCAGCTTGAGAACGCCCGCCTCCACGGACGGGATCGCGGGGGCGCCTTCGAGTAGCCGGTCGGCTCGGCGCCTGAGCGCCGAGTCGAGCCTGTTGTCGAGGTAGGAGTCGATGACCGCCGGATGGACGTAGCTGCGGCGCGAAACCGCTCGCGTGTTGCCGAGCCTGCGTGCCACCCTGTCGATCGCGGCGACGACGTTGCGCTTCGCCTCCGCCTCTGATTCGAAACCGTGCAGCGCACGAAGAGAGACCGCCGCCAGCACCGTGCCACCCCACGTACGAAAGTCCTTAGCCGTATAGTCGGCGCCGGTTGTGTCGTGCAGGTATTGATTCACGTCTTCTGACGACACCGTGCGGCGGTCGCCGTTCTGGTCGATGTAGCCGAAGAGGAGCTGGCCGGGGAGGTCCTGGCATTTCTTGACGACTCGCGCCACCCGCGGGTCCGTGACCTCAGCTTCGACATCCTTGCCACTCTTGCCGCGAAAAGCGAGGCGGATGGTATCGCCGCTCACCTTCGCGTGGCGGTCGCGCAGGGTGGTAAGTCCGTACGAACGATTCTCGGTCGCGTACTCCTCGTTGCCGACCCTGATGAAAGTGGTCTCGAGCAGCCGGACGATCGCCGCGATCACCTTCTCCTGCGACAGCCCTCGCGTGCGCAGGTCTCGTGCCACCCGTCGCCGGATCTGCGGCAGCACGCGGCAAAACCCGACCAGATGAGCGAACTTGTCGGCGTCGCGCATCGCGGTCCATCGAGGGTGATAACGAAACTGCTTGCGGCGCCTCGCATCGCGTCCAGTCGCCTGGAGGTGGCCGCGTGGATTGGGGCTGATCCAGACGTCCGTCCAGGCGGGCGGAACCGCCAGCCTTGCGATCCGACGCAACGTGGCCGGGTCGCGCAGCGGCCTGCCGCTCGGGCTCCGGTAGGCGAAGCCGCGCCCGCGCCGAACGCGGGTGATCCCCGGACCCGCGTCGGACGAGTACACGAGGCCTTTGGTGCGCTGCATCCCTGAGACATTGAACGCTTTAGGGTTCGGCTGGTGGCGAGGTTCGAGCGGTACGGGCCCGGCGAGTCAGCGGCTGAATTCGAACCGGGTGACTTCATCCTGACCCATCGCAACCGCCCGATTGCAGGCCTCATCACCCTCGGCCAGAAAAGAAGGTTTCGCGGCCCTGACGCCGTCTATGCGCACTGGAGCCACTGCGCCTTGATCGTCGAAAGGGACGGAACCCTGGTGGAGGCGGAGGCGCTGGGGGTCGTGAAGACGCCAATCTCCAAATACACGGCCACGGAATTCCACCTCGTACGCCTTGGCGATGAGTTCGACTCCGAGGGCCGGAGGCGCGCGGTCGACTATGCAAACAAGCAGCTGGGCGCGGCCTTTGGCTACCTGGCTCTGGTGGGCGTCTCGGTCTACCTGCTCACGGGCCTGCCGTTGAGGTTGATGCGCGCCAATCATCAGATCTGCTCCGAGCTCGTCGTGCGCGCGCTGCAGGCCGGCGGGCTGCTCATGGATGCCGATCCCTCTCTGACCCTGCCGGCCGACCTCGCGAAACGGTTCGGCGTCACGCCCTGAGTCGGTGGAATACTGGAGAAATGGGTAAGTCACCGATCCGAATCGTTCCCCTTCACATCGCGCCGGCAGCCGCGCCGGCTACTCCACCGAACCTCACATATCGCGGAGGACCTCTCCTGGGCGCGGTGGAAGTCTTCACGGCGTTCTGGGGCGCCGAATGGCTCGCGGCACAGGCGCCGCTCATGACCCAGCTGAACGATTTCTTTTCCTACGTTCTCAACAGCCCGCTGATGGATCAGCTCGACGAATACTCGGTTTCGGGCACGCCGATAACGCATGGGTCTCTCACCGGCACCACTGTTATCACGGATCAGCAGCCTTCGGGCTCTGCGACCGATGGCCAGATCCAGAACTTGATCCAGGTCGAGATCTCGAACGGAACGCTGCCCCCGAACAACCCCAGCTCTCTCTACTTCGTGTATCTCCCGCCCGGTGTCGATGTCGATCTGGGCGGACAGCAATCGTGCTCGTCGTTTTGCGGTTACCACGACAGCATCGGCGGCACGATCTACTACGCCGTCATGCCGTATCCGGGCTGCTCAGGCTGTGTCGGCGACCTGAATGTGCTCGACGCCCTCACGTCGACCAGCTCTCACGAGCTCTGTGAAGCGGTCACCGATCCTGTCCCCGGCCAGGGTTGGTACGACGACACGAACGGAGAAATCGGCGACATCTGCGCGTGGCAGACCAAGACGTTGGGCCCGTGGACGGTGCAGCTCGAGTGGTCCAACAATCAAGGCATGTGCATCTAGATGGCAGCGACTACGCCCATCGAGCACGTGGTCATCATCGTCAAGGAGAACCACGGGCTCGACAACTATTTCGGGACCTACCCCGGCGTCAATGGAATCGCCATGGCGCACAGCCCGAATCCGCCCCCAAAGGATCCCGATCACCAGCATCCAGCCTGGCTCTCGCGCGCGAAGACGGCGCCGCGCGTGCAGTTCCTGGAGTCGGATATACCGGTGTACTGGGCCTGGGCGCGCAAGTTCACGCTTTGCGACTCGTACTTCACAGATGTCGCCGGGCCGTCGACACCCAACCACCTCATGCTCGTCGCCGCCGACTCGCCGATCATCGAGAACCCGCACCCGGCGCCACTGTTCGATCTGCCCACGCTTCCCGCGCAGCTCGATCACGCCAAGCTGACCTGGGCCAACTACGGCGGATACGTCTTCGACTACCTGAAATACACCGCGGGCAAGAAGCAGACGCCGGATCAGTTTGCGATCGACGCCGCTGCAGGAAAGCTCGCCACGGTCTCGTGGGTGTACGCCGACGACGCGCTCTCAGAGCACCCAGCCGACACCGCAGCGCAGCGGAAAGCCGGCGCGGGCAACGTCACGAAAGGCTCGGCGTGGACCGCCGCGCAGGTCGCGGCCATCGTCAAAGGCGGGCTCTGGCCGAAGGTGGCCATCTTCGTGACCTGGGACGACTGGGGCGGCTGGTACGACCACGTCAACCCGCCCGAGGTCGAGAAGTGGACCGACGCCACGCAATTTCGCTACGGCGGTCGTGTGCCGTGTCTCGTGTTGAGCCCGTACGCGAAAGCAGGCTTCATCTCTCACGCACGGCATTCGCACGTCAGCGTTGTGCGCTACTGCGAGAACGCGTTCGGATTGCCGTCCCTCAACGCGCGCACTACTGCGGACGACGGGATGGCGGACTGCTTCGATTTCAAGCAGGCGCCACTACCGCCGCCGGCGTGATCTGGCCTCCCCGCCACGGGGGGAGGACGGCCCGGCCCTCAAGGCCCGGCCGGGTGGGGAGACCCGAGTGACAGTCGGATCCGTCAGATAGCGTTGAACCGTCGGACCAAGCCACGCGACCACGTCATCGGTGCCCGCCGATGCCAGGGGTTCGACCTTCACCACGTAGCGCAGCATCGCGAGCCCGATGAGCTGGCTCGCGGCCAGGCTCGCACGCAGCTGGGGCTTGTCGAGCTCGAGTGCGCGGGCCAGGCGCCCGAGCACCTCGCGCGTCACGAACTCGCGCATCAATGCGGCGGCCTCATCGTTTCCGACCGCTGAGCGGATCAATCCGAGCAGTGGCCGGCCGGCCGGCGAGTCCCAGGTGTCGACGAAGAACCGCACGAGACGCTCGCCGAGGCCGTCGAGCCCAGGCGCCAACAAACCCGGTATGAAGTTGGCGGGATCGAGCGGAAACTCAACCGCGGCCCGGAAGACACCGTCTTTCGAATCGAAGTAATGCAGGACAAGCGCCGGATCGACCTTGGCCCGGGCCGCGATTCCGCGGATCGTGACGCCCTCGTAGCCTGATTTTGAGAAATCCGCCCGCGCGGCCGCCAGGATCCGCTCGCGCGTGCCGCCGGAGCCAGGTCGCCTACCGGTTCGCGGCAATCAGGCCACCGCCACGGCCTTGCGGTTTCGAACGGCCGGCAGCTCGCCCAGTCCCATCAGGACCAAGCCCGCCACAAGCCAGCCGGCGAGGACCGCAATCGGCACTGCCAGCGCCGTTCCGCCGAAGAAGAGCGCCCCCCGCATGGCCTCGTAGAGCTGGCCCGCAGGCATCCACGGCGCGAGCCATCGATAGAAGTCCGGCAGGAGCTGGCTTCCGACTGGTCCACCCGATGACACCAGGTCGAGGATGACCACCACCAGAGCCGACAGCGCAATGCCGGCAGGTCCCAGCAGCCGCGCGGAGCCGGCAATCACCGCGCCTACCGCAGCCGATGCGAGTCCGACGAGGCCGGCCGCAGCCCAGAACCCGTCGCCGTAGCCACCGACGATCCAGGCGGCCGTTCCCATGCCCGTCAACCCGACCAGCGCCCCGAATACGACGATGAAGGCTAGGCGCAGGCCGATTGCTGCGTCCTTTGCCGTTGTGCTCAACAACACCTGAGCCACCAGTGTGGCGATCAGCGCAGCGACGACTACGAAGAACAGAACCAGGCCGTGTGCGTCACCGCCCGCAAACGGGTGCACGGTCTCGACTGTCACTGCTGCTCCCTGCGCCGTGAAGGCGTTCGTGAAAGCCGTGGTGATGACTCCGGTAGCGGCGTCGCCTGCAGCGCCTGCCACGACTATTTTCGGGCTGGTGCCGAGGAGCACGACTCCATCGACGGTCCGCGCGTCGAGAGCGGCACGCGCATCCTGCTCGGAGGCGTACGCCGTGAAGTGGAAGGCCCCAGGCGCAGCCGTTCCGAAGGACGATTCGATCTGCTGGACGGCCGGTGGCGGTCCGACCAGGCCGACAGTAATGTCGTGGGGCTTCGGATTCTGAATCGCGGATCCGATCAGGCCAATCAGCGCAACGAGAACGAACAGGCCGCCGACGAGGGGGCGCGCAAACCGCTCGAGCATCACCATGACCATTCCTCCACTGAATTCAACGTCGGTTGAATTCTACACTCGTTGAATTATGGAGTCAAGGTCGCGAGAGTGCTCCGGCGAAGCCGGTACAGGACGTGCCGTCTGAGGCGATGACCCTCAGGCAACCGTGGATGGTCGAAGTCGTCGGCCGGGTCGTGGGTCATTCCCAGCTTGTCCATTACGCGTTTCGATCGGACGTTGATGGTCGCGGTCCAGGAGTCGATCTCCTCCAGCCCGACTCGATCGAACCCATCGGCGACAGCCGCCGTCGCGGCCTCGGTCGCGAAGCCCTGACCCCAGTACGAGCGGCCGAGCCGCCAGCCAATCTCCACGGCGGGCGTGAAGTGGGCTGGAAAGTCGTGGTAGGCGAGTCCGACGTAGCCGATGAAGTCGCTGACGCCCGGCGCTTCGACCGCCCAGAGCCCATAACCGCGCCGGCCGAACTCGGTTTCGATTCGGTCGGCGAATGCATCCGACTCGGCGCGCGTGAGCGTCGAAGGGAAGTACTCCATGACGACGGGGTCCGAGTTGAGCTTCGCAAACGGCTCCCTGTCGCGCGGCCGCCAATGCCGCAAGAGAAGTCGTTGAGTGCGCAGCGATGGCGGGCCCGTCATCGCTGGGATACTGCCACGACCGACAATGACGCGTGACCGTGACTGACGACCGCACCCGGTGGCTTTCGGCGATCGAGATCGTCAGGGGCGTCGAGGCGCATGAGCTCGACCCCCAGGCAATCGTCCGCGCACACCTCGCCGCCATCGAGCGCTTCGATGGACGCATTCACGCCTACATCCATGTGGACCGGAACGCCCGCGCCGGGATCGGCGCGCTCTCGGGCGTGACCCTGGCCGTGAAGGACAACCTGCCGGTAGCGGGGATTCCCTGGACCGAGGGCAGCGCCGTCTGGCGCGAGCGGGTCCCCGAGACGGACACCATCCCGGTGGCGCGGACGCGGTCGGCGGGTGCCGCCATCCTCGGAAAGACCAACCTCCCCGAGCTCGCTGCGGCCGTCGGGACGACCAACGCCATCTTTCCAGCCACCAACAATCCGTGGCGAGCGGGGATCACGCCAGGCGGCTCGAGTGGAGGAAGCGCCGCGGCCGTGGCCGCGGGTATGGCCACTCTCGCCATGGGTACCGACATGGGCGGTTCGATTCGCATCCCGGCCTCCTGCTGCGGCATCGTCGGCCTCAGGCCGTCGCCTGACCGGGTGGCCTGCGAGATCGCCGACCCGGCAGGCCTGTCGGTCGTCGCACCCCTGGGACGGACCGTCGCGGATGTAAGGCTGCTTTTCTCTGTGATGGCCCAGCTGCAGCCGGCCGAAATGCGGCCGAGCAAGAACGGCTTTCGCATCGGCCTTGTCGATACGACCGCGCTGGGGATGGACGACGCCTGCGCCGACGCATGCCGGCGTGCCGGTGATGCGCTCGAGTCGGCCGGTCATCGAGTGGAGCGCATTCCCTGGCGATCGGAGTCGGTGGCAGCGGGCTACGGGGTCGTGCGGCGTGCCAGCATGGCGTCTTTTCCGGCCGACCCTCAGAAGTTCGCCCCGGGAATCCGGCGACTCGTCGAGGAGGGGCGCGCGCTGAGCGCGAATGATTACTTCCGGGCGTTCGACAGCGCAACCGGCGCCGCGCACGAGACCGTCGTCCGGCCCCTGCTCGACAGCTTCGACTTCCTCCTCACCCCCACCCTCGGTCTGGTCCCGATGGCGATCGATGCGGTGCCGCCTTTCCTGAGCGAGGCGTACGGGCGCTACATCCAGTTCGTGCTGCCGGTCAGCTTCGCCCACACGCCCGCGGTGTCGGTGCCCGCGGGCATTCACGGAGGACTGCCGGTCGGCGTGCAGCTGGTGGCGCGATCACACGACGAGTGGAGGCTGGTGGCGCTGGCGGAGCAGCTCGAGTCGATGCCAGGCTTTGGATACCAGCGCCCGCCGGGCCTGGATTGAGGATTAGCGCGGAGGAGATGGGTTGAAGGCGCAAAAAGTCGAGATGTTCGTGTGTCCCATGGCCACGCCGGCGGACACGTCCGGGTTGCAGCAGCTGGCCGACGCGGGAAAGATCAGGCCCGACACGCTGGTCGCGCTGGTCGGGAAGACCGAGGGCACCGGGGCTCATGACGACTGGGGTCGCGTGTGGGCGGACGTCGTGCTGCGGGAATGGACTGGCAAGTTTCTCGGCATCCCCGCCGGCGATGTCGCCAAGCAGGTCATCTTCGTGCTGTCGGGCGGTTGCCCCGGCGTCATCACGCCGCACATCGCGGCGGTGACGCGAGCGTGGGTGGACGTTCCCGATGGGGGCGATGACGCCCGCGAAAAGAGTCTGGTCGTCGGCCGCGCCGGTTCCGACCCGATGCCGCCGGAGGAAGTCGGCCGCATGGGCCAGATCCGCAAGGTGGCTGAGGCCACCCGCCTGGCGATGACAGACGCAGGGCTGACCGATCCCAAGGATGTGCACCTGGTGATGGTCAAAGTGCCTGGCCTGACGACCGCAAGCATCAAGGACGCAGAGTCGCGCGGAAAGTCGGTGGTTTCGCACGACCTCACTTTTGGGCCTGAAGGCGCGGGCGCATATGCGAACGACGCGGCCGCTCTCGGGGTCGCGATGGCGCTCGGCGAAGTTCCGGAATCTTCGTTGTCGGACGCTGTGGTGCGGCGGAACTGGGACCTGTACTCGGAGGTGGCCATGACCTCGTCCGGCGGCGAGAAGCGGCACGGTGAGGTCGTCGTCTTCGGCAACTCGACCAATTCGCGAAGCGACCTTCGCATCGGCCACGCCGTCACCCGCGACTTCATCGATGCGGAGGGAATCAGGAACGCGCTGCGGTCAGCCGGGCTTCACTTCAAAGAGCTGCCTGCCGAAGCCGACCTTTCGCGCCTCGTTCATGTCTTCGCCAAGTCGGTGATTCCGGGCAGCGATCAAGTTCGCGGTCAAAGGATCACCCTTCTCGACGATGCGGATGCATATCAGATCGGAAAGGCGCTGGGAGGGATGCTCGTCGCGTCGGTGACGGGTCGGACAACCAACTATGTCAGCGGCGGCGAGCGCAACTCACACCAGGGGCCGCCGGGGGGAAACATCATCGCCGCGGTCGTGAGGGCTTAAGCGCCGTAGACATACCAGGACGTCCGTCCTGACGAGCCGCCGCACGTGACGTAGATGGGCCACTGCCCTGGTTTTGTGGCCTGGTCGACGACCCAGGTCCACTCCACGTTGCCGGAGGAGTCGGTGGTCTTCGGATCAAGGCCCTGCGCACTGAGCGGTCCTAACGCACCGAAAACCACGATGTCGCAGCGAGTGTTTGCGTCGGCGTGCACGCGAACCGTGGAAGGTCGCCCCGGCTGGGCCGAAACCGGAGCAAGGAACGTGACCGAATGGTCGGCAACGTAGTCGCGCCGATCGAAGTAATAGATGATCCCAATCGCGTAAGCGTCGTTCCCAGGCCAGTGCGAGCGGATGTCGGCATAGTCGGTCGTCATGCCACACCGACCGAGAACGAAAGGCGACGGAGGCGGACTCAAGCGGTCGGTGATGATTACGCAAAGCCCTGCATTGGTCGGGTCGACGTCGGGCCTGTACGTGCGGTTCACACCCATGTCCACCGGCAGCGGCGTCACGTTTGCATCGCCGGGTCGAATCCGCTGTTGGGCCACCAGGGCACCGTTGATCGTGACCTGATCCTTCGACGGGTCGCCACTTCCGCGGTACACCAACAGGGTCGCACCCAGGCATTGGTGTTCGTCCACCCATCCCTGCACGTGGTCCTGGCAGCCCAGGGACCGACCTTCGTAGGCGGTTGTGCGGCTGAACGGGAGCGAGACCTCTCCGGGGATGTCCTGGTGCGCCGGCCTGATGGCGAAGAACCAGAGAACCGCCGTCAGCGAGACACAAAGCCCAGCGGTGGCGGCGAGGATTGGCTTGAACGGCACCGGCCTCACCAAGCTGACGCCTAGTGCAAGCGTCACGAGCGCCGGCAAGAGCAGCAGCGGCGGCGCCGAGGCGTATAGAGGGATCGACTCGGCGCGGTTCTGGAGGAGGTTGACCACTGTTGCGGCGGTCAAGAAGATCGCCGCCCCGTCGATCAACGCAACGATGGCCAGCGGCCACAAGCGTGCCTTTCGCCATTGCCGGCTCAGTGCCAAGAGAAGCGCGATGACCGGACCGAAGACGACAGCCGCCAGAAAGAAAGGGAGGCCGCGAAGATCGAGACAGAATCCGCAGGGCGCGTAGGGATGCAGCTTCCAATCGATGAAGTCGGGGACTGTAAGGGCGATGATCCCAAGGAGGCCCGCGGCCTGGACGACGAGCGCCAAGCGGAGGAATCTGTGGAGCCGAGCGCGGTCGGCGTTCATGACGACCGGATTATGGTCGGCGGTCAGCGCGTGCGAGCCTGGCTTAGCTCATACAGCTTCAAGGGCGAAAGAGGCATCTCGCTGATCGGCACGCCGAGCGCCTCTTCGATCGCCGATGCGAGCACCGCGCCGACCGGAATCACCCCGGCCTCGCCTGCTCCCTTGATACCGAGCGGGTTGAGCGGGGACGGCGTCTCGATGTGGTCGATCTCGATTGCCGGAATTTCTGTCGCATACGGCATCAGAAACTCCATGAACGATGCGTTTCGCAGCTGGCCGTCGACGTCGTACGCCAGCCGTTCGTAAAACGCGCCTCCGATTCCCTGCGCGACCCCGCCCTCGATCTGGCCTTCCACAACCATTGGGTTGATGAGCCGCCCGCAGTCGTGAACAACCACGTACTTGAGCACCTCGAGCCGGAACGTTTTCGGGTCGACGCGCACATACGCGGCGTGACAGCCGGCCGCCCAGGCCGAACCGACCGGGCTGAAGTAGCCGGTCGCCTCGAGCCCGGGCTGTTCGCCCTCTGCCAACGGCGGCCCCGGCCTCGCCTTCGGCGTGAACTGCGTGGCCGCCTCGGTGCCACCACCGAATGCGTATCGCATCGGATTGGCAAGCACCGCCACCGCGGCCAGGGGAATGCCACGGTCGGGCGAGCCCTTGACCCGTACGCGCCCATCAACAAGCTCGAGGTCCTCTGGGTTGGCCTCGAGGTGCTCGGCCGCAACGTGCTTTGCCTTGTCGGCCACCATCCCCGCGGCCACCGCCATCGCATTACCGGCCATGATCGCGGCCCGAGATGCGAACGTGCCGACGCCCCACTGGAATCTACGAGTGTCTCCGCTCGTGACCTCCACGTCCGCGACATCGACGCCCAGCTGGTCGGCGACGATCTGCGCCCAGACAGTCGCATGGGCCTGACCCTGGTTCGGGATGCCGGTGGCGGCGACGACCTTCCCAGAAACGAGCACCTGCACGTGCGCGCCTTCGTATGGCCCCACCCCGGTGCCTTCCACGTAGGGGCTCAGGCCCATGCCGATGTGATCGCCCTCCGGCCGTGGGCCGAGCATCTCGACGGCGCGCTCCACCAAAGCTGGGTAGTTGCCGCTGTCGTAGACGACGATGTTGCCGTCCTGCCAGATGATCCCGAGGTTGTATGGAAATTGATCAGACGCGATCAGGTTGCGGCGGCGAACGTCGACCCTGTCCAGGGAAAGCTCGGCGGCGATCGCATCGAGCGTGCGCTCCATCACGAAGCATGCATGCGGACGGCCGGCGCCGCGATACGGCGACGTCGCCGTGGCGTTCGTGTAGACGTCGCGGAAGCGCACTCGATAGTTGGGGATCCGGTACGGTCCAGGCACCTGGGCGGCGGTGATGATCGGCAGGATGATCCCGTACGGCGTGTACGCGCCGCCGTCGTGAATGAAGTCATCGCTGAGCGCCAGCACCCGACCGTCATCGTCGAAGCCGACCTCCACCTCATGGACCTGGCCGCGCTCCTGGTTGACGGCGGTGAAATGCTCCTGCCGGTCCTCTGTCCACTTGACCGGCCGCCCCAGCTGCATGGCCGCGAACGGAACCAGAAGCTCGTCGGAGTAGAACAGCATGATCTTCGGCCCGAAGCCCCCACCCACGTCTGGAGCGATGACATCGACGTCCGATTCGGGCAGGCCGAAGAGCACCGCAAGGCCGCCGCGGATCGATGTCGGTGATTGCGTGGAGTCGTAGACGGTGAGCCTGTGTTCAGGCTGGGACCAGCGCGCCCAGACAGCGCGACCTTCCATCGGACACGCGGCGCCGCGCTCGAAACGCAGAAGCAGCCGCTTACGATGCGGCGCCGCCGCGAGCGCGGCCTCCACGTCGCCGACCTCCTGGAGCAGCTCGGCGGCAACATTGCCGGGCACATCGTCGTGAACGAGGTGCTCGGCCCTTGCCGAAGCCTCCGGCGTGATCACCACCGGCAGCGGCTCGTAGTCGACTTCGACGAGGTCGGCCGCGTCTTCGGCGATGTAGCGGTTCTCCGCGACCACGAACGCGACCGCCTCGCCAACGTAGCGAACGACCTCCGATGCGAGGCACCGCTGCGTGCGCCCGTGGGTGAGGTTGGGATGAGGGATGAGGATCGGTAGGTCTTTGTCGCCGAAGGGGAGGTCAGCCGAGACGTAAACCGCAACCACACCGGGCACTGCTAGCGCCGCGCTGACGTCGATGGATTTGATGCGGGCGTGCGCGAAAGGCGAGCGCACGAGGTACGACTCCAATGCACCCTCACCGATGTCGTCGGTGAAGTGACCATTGCCTCGCAACAGTCGGTCGTCTTCGACACGCTGCACCCGCGCCCCGAACCAGCGCGTCGTCATTTCGGGGAGAGTTCCACGGCACGCAAAACAGCGCGCCGTATCGATGCGTAGCCCGTGCAGCGACAGAGGTTGCCGGAGATGCCCTCCTCGACCTCTTGAGCAGTCGGGCTCGGATGCTGATTCAGCAGGCCGACCACCGACAGCACGAAACCCGGCGTGCAGAAGCCGCATTGCAGGGCATGACATTCGTGAAAAGCCTGCTGCACCGGGTGGAGCGGCGCGTCGGGCGCCGCCAGGCCCTCGATCGTCGTCACCTCGTGGCCCTCGGCCTGCACGGCGAGCATCAGGCAGGACCGGATCGGCGCTCCGTCGAAGAGCACCGTGCAGCAACCGCAGACACCGTGCTCGCACCCCACGTGGGTGCCGGTGAGGCCGAGGTCGTGGCGGAGATGATCTGACAGCAGGCGGCGCGGATCGCCGGGTGCGGGGTGGGCTACACCGTTGACTTTCACGCAGCAAAAAGCCTTTCGGTGAGGACCTGCACCAGGTGAAGGCGAAACTCCGGCGAGGCCTCGAGGTCACCGCTCGGCTCCAGGCCGCGCACGGGATCCCGCGGATCCGCAAGCACCGGAGTTGGCGCCACGCCGAAAAGCGCAAGCCGGTCGCCGTAGCGCACGCCGCCGGCGAGCGCGAAGTCGCCATGGCGCCGCGACTCCTCGGCGATCCCGAACTTGCCCGTCGATTTCGGGAACCACGCCTCGGTCAACAGCTCGTCGGGAGCCAGCTTCGTTTGCATCACGCTGGTGAAGAAGTCGACGGCCGGGATGATCCGTGACCCCCGAGCCGAACGGGCAACGACCTGCCCGCCCAACGCAAGCAGCACCGCAGGGAGCTCGGAGGCCGGGTCGGCATGCGCGAGGTTCCCGCACACGGTGCCGCGGTTGCGAATGACCCGATGCGCGACCAACCGCATGCATGAGGCCAGAAGCGGGCACACGCGCGCTACCAGCGCCGAGTCCTCGACGGCGGATTGTCGGGCAAGGGCCCGCACGGCGACGCCGCCGTCGCGCTCGTAGATCCGGTCGAAGTCAGGAATGCGGTTGATGTCGACGAGGTGTGCAGGCCGCGCCAGGCGGAAGTTCAACAAGGGGACCAGCGATTGACCGCCTGCCAGCACCTTGGCATCTTCGAGCGAGGCGAGCATCGCGCACGCCTCATCGATTGTCGCCGGCGCGTGGTACTCGAACTGCGGCGGCTTCATTGCGGCGGCTTCACTCGATCATTGCGACGGCGCGGCAGGGCGATGCCTCACCGCCCTGGAAGCGCCACGGAAAGCAGCCAAACAGGATCTTCTGATCGAGCACCTCGTCGATATGGCCACCGAGATTCTCGATGTGGATCACATCGTGGGGAAACAGCAGCGTGTGCATGATCTGGTAGTCGGCCTTCGGAAAGATTTCGTCGAGGGACCGTCCGAGCTTCTTCTCCGCCTCCTCGGCCTCATCAGCGCGGATCCGCCGGATGACCGTGTTCATCGGGTGGTCTGCGCTGCCGGCGTCCACCGCGATCCAGCGCACGCCTCGCTCCAGCACCCATTCGGCGAAGGCGCGGGTCGGACCCGGGTGGCGGATGAAGTACCTCGTCTCGTCCACCGACGAACGGTCGGTCCAGTTCTCCGGGTAGTGCCTGTGGTACCCGGTGTGGATGACAAGGATGTCGCCGGCCTCGATTCGATGTCCGGTCTCCTTCTCCCAGCGCTCGAAATGCTCCGGTCCATAGAGGTCGTAATCGCCGACACCCATTCGCTCGAGGTCCACGACGCAGGCGGGGCCGACGAGGAAGTCCAGGGGGAGGTCGCCGATGAACTTCCCGCCCGACAGGAAGTGCGCCGGGGCATCCAGGTGGGTGCTGACATGCAGTGTCATCGTGATCTCCTGACCGCCCGCCTTGTCGAACGCGAGTCGCTTGATCCAGCGGATGGCGGGCCCGGCGTAACCGGCGAATGCGGGCGTATGCAGCGAGAAGTCCTGGGTGAGGTCGATGAACTTCATCCGGTGCCGGCTCGCGTCATGCGAGAACAATGCACATACGGGCCGATGCCCGCAAGCTAGGCGAGTGCTGTTTGCCGGCTACCAGCTGTCGTGAGGTATCGCGTGCAGCTTGGCGAGCTTCGCTCTCATGTCCGTGTGGTCCTTGATGATGACCACTGGTATGTGCCTGCAGCTGTCGTCGGCGCGGAGGGCCTGGATCAGCGCCATGTTGCCAAGGCCCGACGGTCCGAGGTGGGCATAGATGGTCGTCGGCGTCACCTGCTTGGCCCGCGCGAGAGCGTCGGCCTGGTTGTGAGCGACGAAGACCGTGTAGCCCTCTCTCTCGAGGCGTGTCAGCTGCGCGGCGCGTGAGTCGGGTTCATCGTCGACGAGCAGCGCGGTGCGGGTGGTGTCCATGTCGAACCTCTTTATCTCTTTGTTAGCCGCCTGAGTAGACCCGGCCCCGCGAGGGGCCGGGCGCGAAACTTCCGTTTTAGACTGCGGCCGGCGCGGGAACGAGCCCGAGCTGGGTCATCTGGTCGAGAGCGTCGAAGTAAATGCGGGTCTCGGCGATCTTGCCGTCCTCGATGCGCAGGATCGTGACCCCCTTGCTGACCAGCTTCTTGTGGGTCGGCTGCACGGTGCCCATCGGTGTCTCGAGAGGACCGGTGTGGGTGCCTTCCATGATGATTTCGTGGACGACCCAGGGGGCGTTCACGATCTCGGTGCGAACGGTCATCTTGCCGTTCGGGAAAGCCTTCAGCCAGTTCATCGCGTAACCCGTCGCTTCGTCGGCGTTGGTCGCCTTGAAGCCACCCGGCGCGGAGAACTTGATATCGGCCGCGTGGAGTGCGTGCAACGCCTTCTCGTCGTGGGCGTTGAATGCGGTCACGAAATGCGCTGCTGTGTCTTTGACTTCGGTCATTGCGTCTCCTCCTGGGAGTAAGCGCGAAGCGGAGGGCCAAGATTTGCTACTGCCATCGATGGCCGGCAACCCGCGAGGGCGACGACGGCCCTCACCTCAGTCCAGGAACTATCGCCACTATAACATGAAATGGTTGCGATGATCGGTGAAAAGGCCAGTTCATCGCTCTAACGAACCGGGCTGGGCCCGCCCCTGCTCGAATAGTTGCCCGACGGGCGGCGCCGGTTCCGGTTTCGCATCGCCCCCCTGGGCGCCTGAGGCGCGGCAGCCCGCGGCGAGTAGGCCGGCCGGTGCTCCTGGTAGTGCCAGCTGCCCTCGTCGAGGAACCGCTTGGCGTCCAGCTCGCGAATGTCGGGAGCCCCCTGGCGGCTCAGCTTCACCCAGGCCAGCTCGTCCTCTGGGGTGACGAAGGTGAGCGCCCGTCCAGCGACGCCCATGCGCGCAGTGCGGCCGACCCGATGCGTGAGCCACTGCGCCGAGTCCGGCAGCTCGAAGTTGACGACCAGGCCGACGTTGTCCACATCGATGCCGCGAGCGGCCACGTTGGTGGCGACCAGCACCTGACTGCGGCCATCGCGGAACGAAGCCATCGCGCGGTCGCGGATGGCCTGCGACAGGTTGCCCTGGAGCTCGACAGAGTTGTGACCCAGCTGGCGCAGATGCCCGTTCAGCTTGGAAACACCATGCTTGGTGCGTCCGAACACGATCGCTGAGCCGCCATGGCGGCGCAGAACGCGGCTGAGGGTCTGGAGCTTGTGCTCGCGGGCAACGCGAACAAGGCCGTGCTCGAGGTCAGCGCCCTTCTCGCCGGCAACCCGGACCTCTTCGTGGTTGTGGGTGTGCTTCTCGATCATGCGGGTCACCCAGGTCGGCATCGTCGCCGACGCCAGCACCGTCTGGGGCTCGTAGGTGAGGCCGAGCAACTTCTCGACCGCTGGAGCGAAGCCGGCATCAAGCATCTCGTCTGCTTCGTCGAGCACTAGGTACTCGATGCGTGACAGCGAGAGGCGGCCCTGCGTGACCAGGTCGAGTATCCGGCCCGGTGTGCCGACGACGACGTCGACACCGCTCTTCAGCGCGACGCGCTGGGTGGCGTAACCGACGCCGCCATAGAGCACAGCCGACCGAAGATCGCTCGCGAGCGAGCGAAGAACCTTCTCCACCTGCAGCGCAAGCTCGCGCGTTGGCGTGACGATGAGGGCCTTCGGACCCGCACCGCGGCGGGGCAACCTCTCCACCATCGGGATGAGGTAAGCGAACGTCTTGCCCGAGCCGGTTGGGGCTTCGATGACCACGTCCCTGCCCTGCATGATGGGCGGAATCGCCTGCGCTTGAACGGGTACGGGTTCGGTTATACCGAGGGCGGCCAAGGCCGCCAGAGTATGCGGGCGCACGCCCGCGTCAGCGAAAGACTGCAACGTATTCTCCTGGTCCTCTCCGCGGTCGTATTTGGCGCGACGATCAGGACACCGTCACATGACGGGGAAGAGGACCCGAGCGAGCGCGGCCGAAGAAGTTCGGCCGACGGTGGACAGCATACGACAACGGCCCCGAATCTGAAGTAGCCTCCCAACAGGCACCGGCCGAAGAAGAGGAGGTCGTGATCTCCATGCTGACCGACGCGGACGCCGTTCGTGCGGCGTACCTCGGCGACAGTGGGCGCCAAGGGCGCCCGGGGTCAGGTCTGGGCAGCGCTGCATCTCTGAAGCTCGTTGCCAACACCATGCTCGCCGCCGTCAACGCGCTTGCAGCAGAGCTGATGGCGGCCGGTCCTCTTCGCGCTTCGCGACGCCACCAAAGGACCTCAGGCTGGCGACCGACCTCTACAAGCGATCTGGAGCGACCACGCCCCTCGCCGGCGCAACCAGAGAGCTTTTCGAGAAGGCGGTCAGGTCGGCGGGAAACCTCGACATGTCCGGCGTTGCGACGCTCTACGAGGAGCAGCCGGCTCAAGGGCCGGGCGCTTAAACCGCAGATATCGGCGTCCCGACGCGGATAATTCGCCGTTGCCCCGTCGATGCAAGAAAGCCGTAAAGGCCTCGTTGACCTAGTCAAAGCGATGGACTGTGCCCGTCTCCGTGCGGCGCCGCGCTCCACGGAGGCCGGACAGGCCTTGGTGGAGTTCGCGATCGTGTCATTGATCTTGCTCCTCCTGGTCGCGGGGATTATCGATTTCGGAACCCTGTTCAGCCAGAGGCTCGAGCTCGACAACGCTGTGCGTGTGGGCGCCCGCTACGCGATCGAAAACCCGAAGCTGTGGACGAGCACCGCCAGCCCGGCCGACAACACGATCGAAGGCCAGATCATCTATGCCGGCGACACCCGTGAGATCCCCAACGACGACGCCCACATAGCGATCAAGTACTACACATACGACAAGGTCTCGCAAACCAAGACGTACTGCGGCTACTACTCCGTCACCGCCAACGCCTACCAGACCGTTGCAGGCATACCGCAGACAAGCTGCGTGATCCCCGGTTCATTGATCGAGATCACCGTCAACTACGACTACACGCTGCTGACGCCGGTCCTTCAATCGGTATTCGGGGCCACGGTCCGCGTGCAGTCCAGGGCCACGATGGTCGAGGTGAAATGAGCCGCCAGGCTCCCTGGCAGCGAGGGCAGGTCCTCGCTCTGACGGCGCTGTTGACGCCGGTGCTGGTTGCATTCGCCGGCCTGTGCATCGATGGCGGCGAGATCGCGGCGCAAGCACGTTGGTCGCAGAATGCGGCCGATGCCGCTGCATTGGCCGCAGCGTATGACATCACCAACAACGGCTTCAGCCTGGTCGACGCCACCAATCTGGGCAACCTGCTCGCCGGCGAGAACAACATCCCGGCGGCCGATCTGACTCTCAGCTACTACCAGGCAGATGGCACGTCGACCGCGAGCACGCCTGCGCAGGTCGCGTTCGTGCAGGCGGACGTCTCACACACGTTTGCCAACCTGTTCCTGCCCATCATCAACATCGACACCGCGAGCGTCGCGGCCCACGCACGGGTGGCGGTCAGCTCCGGCGGCGGCTGCGGGCTGTGCGTCATGAGCACAAACGCTGCGCCCGCCCTACAGATCACCGGCACCTCGAGCATCCACCTGAACTCGGCCATCAACATCAACTCGAACGCGGCGGGGGCTACGTCGACGACGGCTTCTGTCTACATACACAGCGGCTCGATGACCACGACGGCGGGCGGCATCAACCTGGTCGGCACCGCCTTGGTCAACGGTGGCGGCAGTGTCAACCCCGCGGCGACCCTGGGCGCTTCC
>DASVEP010000098.1:0-7010 GCA_036380475.1 Candidatus Dormiibacterota bacterium | reverse complement strand
GTGGTGACCAAGCTCGCGGATCGGGGCAGCTGGCAGTCGATCGGCCTGGTGACGGATGTCGAATCCTTCTTGCGCGAACTGGCCCTCGTCATAGAAACTGGAGCCCATGGCTAAAGGACGCAACAAGCAAGGACGCGAGGTCAAAAAGAAGAAGAAGGCCAAGGGGGCGGGGGCACAGCCGGCCGTGGACGTCTCGTTCCGGCACCACTCGGTGGTGACGAGCCAGCCCGAGCCGACGGTCAAGCCCGCGGAGTAGCAAACCCTCCCAGCCACGTTCGCGCGGCGGCGAAGAGCAGGAAGACGCCGAACACGCCCAGTAGGATTCGCTGCGGAGCCCATAGGGCCAGGAGCGAGCCGGCGATTGCCGCCGGGACACCCGCGGCTGCGATGGCCGTGGCCGCGCGGACGTCGACATCGCCGTTGGAGTGGTGGATGACGGCGCCGGTTGCCGCGATGGGGAGGACCGCGATCAGCGACGTGCCCTGGGCTACCTTCTGAGAGATCCCAAAACCGATGACCAGCAGGGGCACGATGAAGACTCCGCCGCCCAGGCCGGCTAGGCCGCTGAGGATACCGATGCCGAGACCGCAGATCCCGATCAGCAGATAGAGCTGCCATCCGACCGTGGCAGCGCCCGGTGCGTGCACGACCTGGATCGCAGGGAATGCGGTGTCGTAGACGTCCTTCAAACCGACGATGAGCAGGAGGATGGCGACGAACATCCGCAGGCGGCGCTCCGAGATCCGTTTCGCGGCAAGCGTCCCGGCCAGAACACCGGCCGTACCGCCCACGACCAGCGATGCGGCGACAGGCAGGTCCGTCTGCGGGGTGCCGGTTGCGAAGTAATAGGTGGCCGCCGCCACCATCGCGATGGGCAGGATCGCCGCCAGCGATGTTCCCGTCGCGCGGTGCTGGTCGACGCCCGCCCACAGCGTCTGGAGCGGAACGATCAGGAAGCCGCCGCCCACGCCAAGGAGCCCGCTCGCCAGACCGGCGAGCGCGCCGATCGCGGCATCGATGCGAGCTTCTGACGATTTCTGCGTGAAGATCAGCGACCTACGATAGTCGACGCGATGGCCGACTCGCCGCCGAAAATATCCCCGCCGCTGCCTCTTGCATCAATCCGCGTGCTCGATTTCACGCACGCGCTCGCCGGACCGTACTGCACGATGCTGCTGGGCGACCTTGGCGCCGACGTCATCAAGGTCGAGTCCCCGGCCGGCGATCAGTCGCGAAAGTGGGGACCACCGTTCATCGAGGGCGAGTCTTCCTATTTCCTATCCGTCAATCGCAACAAGCGAAGCGTGGTCCTCAACCTTAAGAGTTCGACCTCGCTCGCGGTCGCAGAGGCGCTGGCCATGGCGAGCGATGTCATCGTCGAGAACTTCAAGCCCGGCACCATGCAACGCCTCGGCCTGGGCGCTCGCAAGCTCCAGGGCCTGAAAGCGGCGCTCGTGTACGCGTCGATCAGCGGATTTGGCCAGGACCGGCCAACGCTGGCCGGCTACGACCAGATTGCGCAAGGCACGTCCGGGATGATGAGCGTGAACGCAACCCCGGACGGGCCGCCCACTAAGGTGGGCGTCCCCATAGGTGATGTCGCCGCCGGCATGTTTACGTCGCAAGCGATCCTCGCGGCTCTGGTCGAACGATCAACCACCGGCCGAGGTCGGTACATCGATGTCGCCCTGAATGATTCCTTGCTCGCGCTGCTCACATATCAAGCAGGCCGCTACTTCGCGACGGGCGAGGTCCCGAACCAGGAAGGGAACTTTCACGCGACCATCGCTCCGTATGGCACGTTCACAGTCAGCGATGGCTTCATCAACGTTGCGGTCGCGACCGACGACCAGTACGCCAGATTCTGCGAGGCGATCCACGCGCCGGAGCTGGCCGGCGATCCGCGATTCGCCACCAACGCTCAGCGTCAGGCGGCGCGCTCGGAGCTTGTCCGGGCGATCGAGGCCCACCTTCGGGAAGGCACCCGCGATGAATGGCTGGCGCGATTTGAGCAGTTCGGGATTCCTGCCGGACCGATCCTCGACATGAATGAGGCATTCGCGAGCCCGCTCGCCACTGGCCGGCAGATGCGGGTCGAGATCGAGCACCCTGAGGCCGGCCGGATAAGCCAGGCGGGTGCGCCCTGGAAGCTGGACGGCCAGTCGAGCCCGATCCGATTGCCGCCGCCGCTGTTGGGGCAGCACACCGCCGAAGTGCTGCGCGACTGGCTCGGCTACGACGCGAGTGCACTTGTCGACCAATAGCCCGCGGCCTGCCCCACTTGCGGGCATCCGCGTTCTCGAGGTTGGCAACTACATGGCGGCGCCGTTCTGCGGCATGCAGCTGGCGGATCTCGGCGCCGAGGTGATCAAGGTCGAAAACCCCGACGGTGGCGATCAGGTCCGGATGTCGGCTCCGCTGGTCGGCGGCGAGGGCTCGGCGTTCATGCGACTCAACCGCAACAAGCGGTCTATCGCCATCGACCTGAAGACGGATCGCGGCAAGGAGATCTTCCGCAAGCTCGTTGCGACCGCGGACGTCGTCGTCGAGAACCTGCGCCCCGGCACGATGGCCGACCTCGACCTCGACTACGAGAAGCTCCGCGCGATCAATCCCGGCCTCATCTATGTCGCGGCCTCGGGTTGGGGACAGGACGGCCCGCTGCGAGACCAGCCGGGGATGGACATCATGGCCCAGGCGCGCTCGGGCCTCATGAGCATCACCGGGACACAGGGCGGTGACCCGATCAAGGTCGGGGTGCCGGTGTGCGATCTCGTGTGCGCCCTGTATGGCGCCCTGGCCGCGGTGTCCGCGCTGCACGCGCGGAGCGCGACAGGCGCGGGCCAGTACATCGATGTCTCGTTGCTCGAGTCGGGCGTGTCGTTCGCGATCTGGGAGGCCGGAGTCTTCTTCGCGACCGGCGAGATTCCAAGGCCGTCAGGATCCGCGCACCAAAGCGCGGCGCCGTACCAGGCGTTTCGCGCTGCTGACGGCTGGCTCACAATCGGCGCCACCACGAAATTCAACTGGACGATGTTGTGCCGGACGCTCGGGCTCGAGAACCTGCTGGATGACGCGCGATACAAAGATGCAAATCTTCGCCATCGCAATCGCGAAGCGCTGGCCACGACGATCGAATCCGTGACGAAGACGATGCCGGCGGCACACTGGCTCGCGGTTCTCAGCGATGCCGGCGTTCCGTGTGCTCCGATTCAAGACTTCGGCCAGGTCTTCAATGACCCTCACCTCATCGCCAGGGATTACTTCTGGGACGCGCCCCATACAAAGGTCGGGTCGGTGCGCCAGCTGGGTTCGCCGATGCGCTTCTCGAAGACGCCCGTGCGGCGAGATAGAGCCGCGCCGCTCCTGGGCGAGGACACTGCCGACCTGCTCGCTGAGCTGGGTATCTCATGAACGCGGCCGACGAGCTGCTCATCTCTCAGAAGGGCCCGGTGAGGTGGATAACCTTCAACCGGCCGGAGGCCCGCAATGCGCTGACCTGGAACATGTACGAACGGTTGCTGGAGGCATGCTCCGCGGTCAATGCGGATCGCTCCGCTCGCGCCGTGGTGTTCACCGGTGCCGGCGGCAAGGCATTCGTGGCAGGAACCGACATCGCGCAGTTCCGCGCGTTCAAGACGGAGAAAGACGCGCTGGACTACGAGGCCAAGGGCAATGCGGTCATGAGCGCCATCGAATCGATCCGGGTGCCCACCATCGCGGCGATCGCCGGCCCGTGCACCGGCGCCGGAGCCGCCATCGCGGCATGTTGCGACATCCGCATCGGTTCGCCGACGGCGCGTTATGGATTGCCGATCGCCCGCACGTTGGGCAACTGCCTGTCGATGGCCAATTACGCCAGGCTCTCAGCGCTGCTTGGAGTCGCGCGTCTCAAAGACGTGATCATGCGCGCGCGCCTGATGGAGTCTGGCGAGATGCTCTCTTCTGGACTCCTCTCAGAGATCACGACGGACGAGGCCTCGCTGCTGCCTCGGGCTCAGGCGCTGGCCGAAGAGATGACGGAGCTTGCGCCGCTGACGCTGTGGGCGACCAAGGAAGCCCTGCGGCGTCTGCGCGAACGCTTGGTGCCCGAGGGCGGCGACAAAGACCTCATCCTCGCGTGCTACATGTCTGCCGACTTCCATGAGGGAGTCGAAGCGTTCCTGTCCAAGCGCAAGCCGCAGTGGAAGGGCGAATAAGCGGTAGTTCAGGCCAGAAGCTTGACGAAAGCGACGAGGCCGGCGATGACGACCAGCGCTCGAAGAACATTGGGATGCAACTTTCGCCCTATCGAAGCTCCGAGGAAACCACCCGCGATGCTCGAGACGGCGATCAGGGCTGCTGCGATCCAGGCGACATGTGCAGCGAAGACGAACACGATGGCGGCGACGAAATTGATCACGGTGGACATCACGTTCTTGAGCGCGTTGATTCTTTGCAGGTCGTCCTTCAAGACGACCGACAGGACACCGATGAGCAGAACGCCCATCGCCGCCCCGAAGTAGCCGCCGTAGACCGCGGTCAGCGCCACGCCCACGCGCAGAGCCCACGAGCTGGCGGGGCGGTCTCGGTAGCGCGCGAGCCGCTCCGACAACCGCGGCTGAACGATGACCAGCATCACCGACAGCAAGACCAGCGCGGGCACCACCCGATGGAATACCGATTCCGGCAGCGCCAGCAACAGGACCGCGCCCACCAGCGAACCGATGGCGGCCGGGATGGCGAGAACCGCGGCGCGACGTTCCTGGCCGGCCAGCTCACGCCGGTAGCCGAGCACCCCGCTCACATTCCCGAGGACCAGGCCGACCGAGTTGCTGATATTGGCGACGAGCGGCGAATAACCGGCCGCGAGAAGGGCGGGGAAGGTGAGGAGCGAACCGCTGCCGACGACCGCGTTGACTGCGCCGGCGACCAGTCCGGCGCCGAGGATCGTGATGATCTGCAGGGCACTCAAGCCGATGCCGAATTCAAACCTATTGACACGATGACGCGCTGCGGCGTAGCGTCAGGGGTTGCAGAACGGTACGTACCAGTACCAGCGGGTTGTGGAAGACAATCGAGGCCGCCGGAGCGTTCCAGTGATAGGAGAGAGATGGTTTCCTTCGAGCTGACAGACGAGCAGCGTGAGATCAGAGACTGGGTTCACGGCTTCGCCGAGAAAGAGATCCGCCCGGTGGCGGCTCAATACGACGAGTCCGAGGAGTTCCCATGGCCGGTGGTCAAGAAGGCGGCCGAGGTGGGCCTCTATGGCGTCGACTTCCTGCAGCAGACGTACGCCGACACAACCGGGATCATGCCGGCGCTGGTCGCGGAAGAGCTGACCTGGGGCTGCGCCGGGATCGCGCTGGCCATCCAGGGCACCGGCCTCCCGATCGCCGCGATCTTCTCGCAGGGGACTCCGGAGCAGATCGCGACCTGGATCCCTGCCTGTTTCGGCACTGTGGAGAAGCCGGCGCTAGGCGCGTTCGCCGTGACCGAGCCGGACGCCGGCTCTGACGTGTCGTCGATGAAGACGCGCGCGGTGCGCAGCAACGGCAGCTGGGTTCTGAACGGGCAGAAGATTTTCATCACGAACGGCGGCATCGCCGACGTGCACGTTGTGGTGGCATCGGTCGAACCCGAGCTCGGCACCCGGGGCCAGGCAAGCTTCGTCGTCCCGCCCGGCACCAAAGGGATTCGCCAGGGCAAGAAGGAAAGGAAGATGGGCATCCGGGCCTCGCACACCGCTGAGGTGCTGCTCGAGGACTGCACGATCCCGCTGGAGAACGTGCTCGGTGGCGTGGAGAAGCTCGAGGCCAAGCTGGCCCGCGCCCGCGAAGGCACTCATTCGCGCTCCTCGGTCGCGCTGAGGACTTTCGAGCTGTCGCGGCCGATCGTGGGTGCGCAGGCGCTCGGCATCGCGCGGGCCGCTTTCGAGTTCGCTCTGCACTACGCGAAGGAGCGCAAGCAGTTCGGACGCACGCTGATCGAGAACGAAGCGATCGCCTTCATGCTCGCCGACATGGCGACTGAGATCGAGGCCACGCGCGCTTTGATCTGGCGGGCGTTGTGGGAAGGCCGCAACGGCGGAGAGTTCAAGAAAGCCGAGGGCTCGATGGCGAAGCTGAAGGCCGGCGAAGTGGCGGTCAAGGTGACGGAGCAAGCGATCCAGATCTGCGGAGGCTACGGCTACATACGCGACTTCCCGGTCGAGAAGTGGCACCGCGACGCCAAGATCTACACCCTGTTCGAAGGCACGAGCGAGATCCAGCGCCTCGTCATCTCTCGAGCCCTCGCGCGAGACTAGCGTGATTCGGAGCGGTCCGGCCGAGGTCACTACTCGAGGCCCGGCCGACCCGCGCGACGCCCGGCGCTTCGAGCGGCGCGCGCGCCTGACGCAGGCCGCGCTGGCGATCTTCGCGGCGCGCGGGTATCACGCGGCGTCGGTCGACGACATCGTCGCCCGCGCACGCATGTCGAAGTCGGCGTTCTACGAGCAGTTCGATTCCAAGGAGCTCTGCTTTCGGGAGGTCCTTGCGCAGGAGGGCGGCGACCTGATCCATGCGGTCATCGCCGCCGCGGCCGGCGGCGTGGGCCATCGCGATCGAATGCGGCGTGGAATCCACGCGTTCGTGATCGCCTGCTACAAGCGATCGACGGTGGCCCGGCTGATGATGGTCGAGTCTGTCGGCTTGAGCGCTAGTGTCGATGAAGTCCGGCACCAGCTGCAGGAGCGGTTTGCGCACATGGTTGCCGAAGAGGTTCGGCAGGCCATGCTCGACGACCAGTTCTACGCAAACCAGGATCCGCAGGTGTTCGGGCGGGCCGTGGTCGGCGCGGTGAACGACGCCGTCGCTTACTACCTGACCCACCCTGGCGCCGACGCCCGGTCTTTGGCCGAAAGCCTGTGCCGGATATTCGCCCCGTAGCGCCGATGTCCCGGCGGCTGCGCAAAGTGCGCAGCGTCTACGATCGCGACCCCGGCGCCTACCACCGAGCGATGTCGTCCAGGTTTTCGGAGTGGATGCTGG
>DASVEP010000097.1:0-2647 GCA_036380475.1 Candidatus Dormiibacterota bacterium | reverse complement strand
AGCCTCCGCTGCGATCTCCTTCGGTGTGTACGGGATGGCCGGGCATTGCTCTCGGGTCGCCAGCACGCCGGTGAGCGCGGCGGTGATGACGGTCTTGCTGAGGGGCCCCCGCGAACTCACGGCGAAGCCCCAGAGTTCGTGGGGATTTTCATACGGGGATGTTGCCGTGCTTCCGCCACGGCCGATCGACTTTCTTGTCGCGCGCCTGCTCGAGGCCGCGGACAATCACGCGCCGCGTTTCAGCAGGATCAATGACGTCGTCGATCATCGCCCAGCCGGCGGCGACGTAAGGGCTGATCTGGGCGCGGATGGCTTGCATCATCTGCGCCCTCGTCTCCTCCGGGTTGTCGGACGCTTCGATCTGCTTGTTGAAGATGATGTTCACCGCGCCTTCGGGTCCCATCACCGAGATCTCCGCAAACGGCCACGCCACGAGCACGTCCGGCTGGTAGCCCTTCCCGCACATGACGTAGTAGCCAGCTCCGTAGGCCTTGCGCATGACGATCGTGATCTTCGGGACGGTCGCCTCCGACGTCGCGTACAGCATCTTGGCGCCGTGGCGGATGATCCCGTCCTTCTCGACCTGCGAGCCGACCAGGAATCCCGGCACGTCCACCAGGTACACGAGCGGCACGTTGAACGCATCGCACATGCGGATGAACCTGGCGGCCTTGTCGGCTGCGTCCGAGTCGAGAATGCCGCCCTTCTGCATCGGCTGATTCGCGACCACGCCGACTGCGTGGCCGGCGGCGCGGGCGAATCCGACCACGATGTTCTTGGCCCAGGTCGGCTTGACCTCGAACCACGTGTCGTGGTCGAAGATCACCTTGATCACCTTGTTTACGTCGTATGCCGCGCGTGGATTCGTGGGCACGATCTTCTCGAGCTCCGTCACCATCCGTTCGGCCGGATCGTTGACGTGGCTGAACGGCGGTGACCCTGTATTGCTCGACGGAAGGTAGGAGAGGAAGCGACGCACGGCCGCGATGCATTCGGCGTCATCCGCGACCTCGTTGTCGCCGACGCCGGACTCATAGCAGTGGACCTGCGAGCCGCCCATGTCGTGGTCGGTGACGTCCTCACCGGTGGCCGCTTTGACAAGTCGAGCCCCACCGAGTGACATCGACGACGTGCCTTTGACCATGGGCACGAAATCGGACAGGCCCGGAATGTAGGCGGTGCCGGCCGCACACGGCCCGAGCATCGCCGCGACCTGCGGGATGACGCCGGACATGACGACCTGGTCGTAGAAGAGGAAGCCAGTACCGGCGAACGTCGAGCCGGACGCCTCCTGGATTCGCGCACCGGCCGAGTCGAGCAGCCACACGATGGGCTTGCGGTAGCGCAGCGCCAGCTCGCGCACTCGCGCGGCCTTGAACTGCTCGCCGACCGCTCCCATGGATCCCGCCATCACGGTGAAGTCGTACGCGATGACCCATACCTGCCGGCCATCGACGAGGCCGTGGCCGGTGACCACGCCGTCGGCCGGCGTGCCGTCGACGTCCACCTCCCCACCCCTAACCGGCTGCTGGTGTGCCAGCAGTCCAAGCTCTGCGAAGGTGTCCCTGTCGAAAAGCAGGTTGATGCGCTCGCGTACGGTGAGCTTGCCCCGCTCCTTCTGCTTCGCGATCCTGTCGGGGCCGCCCATGGCCAGGTTCTTTTTGCGGCGCGCCTTGAGTTCGGCGACCTCGGTCGAGAATTCGTCGCCCACGATGGGCAATTCTATTTGCGCCCCACCAGCAGGTCTTTCCGTTGGCCCCACCGGTCGAGGAAGCGGTAGAGGTTCCGGCGCGAGAGGCGGTCGCGCTCGTCGATCGAGGCGGCCTCCCACAGGCGGTGCTCGTGCTTGCGGACGGGCAGGCCCGGTATCGCCACGGCGCGGCCTCCGCGATCTCTGAGCCGAAAGCTGAACTCGATGTCGGCGATGCGATAGAACTTGAACTTCGGGTCGAACCCCTGCACCGCCTGGGCGTCAGCGCGCCGAAAGGCCAGGCAGTAGCCCTCGATTGCGTCGACCTCTGGCCCTGAGTCTTCTTCGAACTCCTTCAGCGTGCCTTTGCCTCGGAGCCCGAATGGCCCCGCGACCGCCACCGAGGGGTCGGCCAGCGCTTCCAGGAGCGGAGTGATTGCGTCGCCGGTCAGCTCGACGCCGGGATCGAAGAGCACGATCACCTCTCCCGCGACGGCGTCGATGCCGGCGTTGACTGCGGTTGCGAAGCCCAGCGGCGGATCGAGAGTCACTACCCGCAGCCGCTCGGCGGCCCTGCTCTGCAGCCACCCGGCCATCCGCACGTCGCCCGAGTTGTCGACCAGCAGGGCTTCGAAATCGGCCTTGCAGTAGGTGAACACCGACAGCAGCCAGCGCTCGACGTCGGGGCGCCACCCATGCACGACCGTGAGCAGGGTGACTGCACGGGCGACGGCCGTGGTCTCCGCCTGTGCCGGGGCCTTGAGTGCCTGCAGCTCGCTGCCCGCGGGGCTGTCGAGCACCTCCCAACCGCCTTCGCGGAGTCGCGCGCGGATGGCATCCGCAGCTGAGAAGTTGCGCTCGCGCCGAAGCGCGACGCGCTCGGCAAGCAGGGCTTCGGCTTCTTGTCGGTCCGCGCTAGCCCTTCTTGGCTTTGACGGCGGCGGTGAGGGCGGGCAC
>DASVEP010000096.1:0-2787 GCA_036380475.1 Candidatus Dormiibacterota bacterium | reverse complement strand
GTTGGAAAGGTTGCGCGAAGAGATCCACGTCGGAAAGTGCCGAAGACGGTCGTCGATCGCCTTCTCGCCGAGGATGACGTTGAAGATGTACGCGCGTGTCTTCACGTCGGCCTGCAGCGCTCTGCTGATTGCCGCGTTCGCATCGCGGCGCACCTTGCGATCCGCCTCGCGCAGCCGGACCAGCGCTTCCTCGAGCGGATGCGGCTGCCCGTCGAGGTCGACGCGGATGCGTGCGCACAGCTCTTCGAACAGCCGGTTCCAGGCGGCGTTGCCGACCGGGCTGAAGTCGGTGAGGACGCGCTCCTCGGGCTCGGTCAGCTGATGCGGCCGGAACTTCCGCGCCTCTTCCACGAAGTGCCGATAGCGAGCCGAATCGGGATCCGCGTAGAGCTGCTCGGCTTGTTCGTCGCTGATCTGCGCAAGCTCGAGGGTGAAGAAGACGCCGTGCCTCCCACGCTCCGCGGAGGCTTCGCGCACACGTGCGAGCAGACGGCCTGCAGCATGGTCGTCCGTGTTCTGGCTGTGCAGGAGGAACGCATAGACCTCAGGCTTGGCGGCGAGCTCCTCGTCTTCCTCCAGCTCGCGCATCATCGCCGCAAACTCTTTGGGTGGGAGCGCCACGACCCTGCCCTTGAACCTGGCCTCGAAATCCCGCGCGCGCTTGAGCGCGTCGGCGAGACTGGTTTCGATCGCGGGATCGGTTGGTGACTTAAAGAGGTCGCTTAGATCCCATCGAACTTGCTCCGCGCCTGTGGTTTTCGTCGCCTGTGCCATGGGACGGTCAGGATACCTGAGTAACGAAGTTCACCCCTTTACCGGGGTTTGGCTTCGATCAGACTCTCGCGTTCCCAGACCGGGATGATGTTGGTCAGGCTCAGGTCCGCGTTGCGCAGCAGGGCCTGGAACTGCTTCTCGGTGCGCTCGCAGCCCGTCAGCAGCACAAGCATGTTCACGTCCGCCATGGTGGCGGGCGACGGGTTTCCGTGCTCTGGCAGGACAGCCTCCAACAGCAGCACCGTCGCTTCCTTATTCATTGCAGCGCGCACGTTCCGGAGAATGCGCAGAGCGCGCTCGTCATCCCAGTCGTGGACGATGTTGGATAGAAAGTAGATATCGCCGCCTTCGGGGATCGAGCTGAAGAAGTCGCCCGGCACCAGGCGGAAGCGATCTCTTACGCCCGCTTCACTCAGATAGCTATCCGCCGCTTCCAGGACCTGCGGCTGGTCGTAGATCACGCCCTGCATGTCAGAAAACCGCTTCACGATCATCGCCGAGAGGGATCCGTTGCCACCGCCCACGTCGACGATGACCCGCGTTCGTGAAAAGTCATAGCTGTCGACAAGCGATTTGAGAACTACATCGACGCCGGCGCTCATCGCCGCGTCGAAGGTGGCCTGGGTCTCGGGATGCTTCGCCATGTAGTCAAAAAACGGCGCGCCATACACGTGTTCGAATGCCGGTTCACCGGTTCTGACCGAACGGAGCAGCTCCGCCCACGCGCCGTAATGCTCCTCACCAAGCATCTTCGCGGCGGCGTTGACGGAGCCCTCCACCCCGGTTCTCAGCGGCTCAGCGAGGGGAGTGAGCTCGAAGCGATCTCCTGGAAGCTCTTTCACCAGTCCATAGAAAGCTGCTAGGCGCAGCACGCGGCTAAGGCTGGGCGCATGAACCCCGACCCTTGCCGCCAGCTCGGTTGCGGTGAGTGGCGACTCGGCGAGCTGATCTGCCAAACCAAGCTTGGCGATCACATAAGTCACCTGAGTAGACCTGAAGCCTTGCACCAGCGAAAGCAAGCGAGCAAGCGTCGGCGGCGTCTGACTCACCGGGTCAGGATAGGCGCCTCTCTAGCTCGCGGACGCGCGAGCGGTCGGGCCACCGACCCGCATAGGCGCCCTCGTTCACGGCGTCGGTGAGGTCGGCGAGCAATGACTCGCTCACACCAACCGCCTGCCAGTATTCGAGCGGCGTTTCGGGCGGCGCGCGACGGCGCGCCAGCTTGCGTTGGACGCGGTCGTAAAGGCGCAGCAATTCGGACTCACCCGGCGGCGCACGCCTGCCCACCCCCCGCCGCCGCCTGCGCGCCCAGGCCCACAGCATCGTGACGAGAAGACCGACGACGATCGCGATTGGAATCACCGCCAACGCGCCAAGTGATCCGAGCGCGGCCATCGGCGCGCCAATCGTCAGGTGCGGAATCAGGCGCGCGAGGCCGGCGGCGGCCCAATGATCGGGAAAGACGGTTGCGGCCAGGGCGGGGAATCCGGGCGAGGGATCCACCGGCACCCAGCCGTGGTTCTCGAACCACACCTCGACCCACGCATGCGCGTCGCGTTCCCGCACAACGGATTGGTCGAGCACCGGGTTGTAATCGCCGGTCGAGTAGCCGGTCGCGAGCCGGGCCGGAATATGGAGGAATCGCAGCATCAATGCCAGTGCGGTCGCGAACTGTTCGCAGTAGCCCTTCTTGGCGTCGAACAGAAACCAGTCAACCGGGTCGCGGCCGGGCGGGACGTGACCCAGCTGCTGCGTGTACTGGTAGTTCCGCTGCAGGTAACCGGTGAGCGCCATCACCACCTCGAATGGCAGGCTGTAGTTCTTCGTCACTTCGTGCGCCAGGTCGCGCGCCGGCTGCGACAGAGACGAGTAGTCGAAGTACGCGGGGTTGTCTTCCGGGGGGTTGAAGACCATGTTGTCCACGCTCAGCTCAGCCGGCGACAGGTTGGGCAGGTAGGACACGACGGAATACGTCTGGCCCGGCTGCAGCAGGTCGGGGGTCCGGAAGGTTCC
>DASVEP010000095.1:0-12082 GCA_036380475.1 Candidatus Dormiibacterota bacterium | reverse complement strand
TCCTGGGCACCCTGGAGGCAGACGAGGCCGAGAGCGTGAGGGTCCACGTGGAAGGCTGTGTGTCCTGCCGGCAAACGGCAGCTCGGCTGCGCCGCGCCGCTGCGGCCCTGCCGCTGGAGGTGGATGAGATCCCTCCGCCCGGCCGGCTGCGCGAGCGCGTCTATGTCGCTGCCGCTGCCGCGCGCGCCTCGACGGTCCCCTCGGCGCCGGCAAGAAAGCGCGTGGCGCCCGTGCCTCGGCGCGGCTGGAGGCCGGTCCCCGCCACCCAGATCGGGCGGCTGCCGGCGCTGGCCGCCGCCGCGACCGTTCTGCTGGCGCTCCTCATCGGCCTGGTCGCCGGCGACCTCGTCGGGCGCAACTCGGTGCCGCCTGTATCCACGCAGCTGGCCCGTTTCACCCTGACAGGCCATGGTTCGCTCGCCGCCGCGCACGGCACGGTGATCGACCTCAAGTCGGATGGGGTCGCCCTGGTCGGCCTGAACGGCCTGCCGGCGCTCGACAAGGGCAAGGTGTACGAGCTGTGGCTGATCACCCCTGGAGGCCACCCTGACGCTGCGGGTGTTTTCGTTCCCGACAGCACAGGCAGCAAGCTGGTGCTCGTCAACACGCCCCTGAAGGGCTACTCGCAGATGGCGGTCACGACAGAGGATGCGCCGGACGGCTCCACCGCGCCCAGCCAGCAGCCGCAGCTGTATGGATCGCTCGGATAAGAATTCAGCGGCGCGGAATTTCTCAGCGCCGCCGACCCTGTTACGTGTCCTGGTGTTTGCTGATCGCTACATACGGCCCGGACGCTGGGCCGGCTCGGGCACCTCGGACTCCTCCGGGAGCTCCGGGGACTCCTTTTCCGGGTTGTCGCCGCCCATCGCGTGCATCCGTTCCTTGTGCTTGGCGAGCTCTTCCGAGTTCTCGACCTCTTCGCCGCAGATGTCACAGGTCACGATATAGACCCTCCTGACGCGTGATTCGAACTGAGGAGTGAGGCATTCAACCCTTTCAGGCCGAACGCCTCAACCAAAGAAACGCCTTGCCTCCCGCTCATACTCGGTGGGCAAACTTGGGTCACTCTGGAGTTCGGTGCGTTCTCCCTGTGTGAAAAAGACTGTTTCGGGAGGCGAAGACGCGATGAGCGCGATGACAGACCAGGTCGAAAAGCAGGTGAAGGCAGGCAAGCGAGTGGTAGACCGAACATTCCACGTGGTCGAGGAACAGGTGGCGCCGATTGTGAAGCGTGTCGGCCCGGCCATGAGCACGCGACGCGCGCAAATCGCGTCCGGCGTGGTGGTCGGCGCCCTTCTGGCGCTCGGCATCGGCATGGTCGTCTTCCAGCGCCGGCGCCGCAGCACACTCGCGGCGCGAATTCAGCGCGCGCTGCCGGACGAGGTCGTCGCGCGAGCGAACGCGATCAAGCGGGCGTTGGGCTAGTCAGGCCGCAGCGAGCGGCAGGGCAGGAAGCTCGCGTGGTCTCGACGAGAGATATCGCCGCGTCGCACGGTAAGCGCGACTGATCAGCTCCGGCGTGCGGCTGAAATCCGCAGGTGACACACCAGGCGCGTCGACGCTCGGGAGCAGGCGGATGTCCGCCGAATGCTGGTACGCGGCCACGGCCACCTGCAGCCTCTGCTCGACCACACGCGCCAGTGCCTGCAGCGCCATGCCGATCGCGTTGGCACGTTCCTGCCGAAGCCACGGGTAGGCGATCGGAAGCACATACACCTGCGTTGCGCCCTGGTCGATCGCGGCGGCGATCGGCGTCAGGTCGGCCACCCCACCGTCGACGAGCTCGCGACGTCCGATGGTCACGGGGGGAAACACACCCGGGATCGCGCAGCTCGCTAGAAGCGCGGGCACGGTCGGGCCCGAGGACAGCACCACCGCTTGTCCAGTCTTCAGATCGGTGGCCACCACGTGGATCGGGATCGTCGCCTCTTCGAGCCGCTGATAGGGAATGTGATGTTCGAGCAGGTCACGCAATCCCGAGTTGGACATGACGTGATTCGTGCGCCCGAGCAGGCCCCGGGCTCCAGCCCACGCGTTGAGCGGAAAGACGTGGTTCCGGCGCAGGCCCGACCAGATGGCCGTCAAGTCCTTGACCCCATCACAGCCGGGACATCCAGCGATCCAGGCTGCGTTCACGGCTCCGACGGACGTTCCAACCAGCAGGTCGGGCCCGATCCCCTCCTCGAAGAGCGCCTGCAGCATCCCCACCTGGATAGCTCCCAGGCTGCCACCGCCGGACAGCACGAAGGCAACCTTGCGAGGCTGTCCGATCGGGTCAGGCCGCATCTTCGGCGGGCGATTCGGGCAGGGAGCGTTCCGAATCGATTGCGCCCTCTCCGCGCGCGGTGTCGCGCTTGGCCCTGAGCGAGTCCAGCATCACAACCGCATCCACCCTGTCCCACAGGCGCCAGTTCGCCTCCGACCGCCACACCTGGTCGAGCAGCGACTCGTACTGGGACTGAAGGTCGGGGTTCGCGTTGTTCTTGTTCTTCATGCTCTCACCTACCCAGGAAACGCATGTCGACCTTCCGTTCGACTACCACCGTTGAATGGTTTTCTGCGTCAGGGAGAAGTCCAGGCCGGCGGCGAGCTGGGGTCGAGGTCGAGGTTGCTTGTGATGCGGCGCGGCGCCGGCGCCCCGGCGGCGCCCACCCTCACCGTCCAGAGCTGGAACGGGCCGGCGTCGCCGGCTGGGGCGAGGTATGCGAGCAGCTTCGCGTCGGGTGAGAAGATGGGCGAGGCGACCAGCTGGTCCTGCACCACCACCGTTGGCACTCCGAGCGTCGCGCCTTGCAACGAAACGACCTCGAGGTCGTCCGCCTGCAGCCCACCATGCCGGCAGACCATCGCCAGCAGCGTCTCATCCGCTGTGATGGCCGGCTGGCCGCAGTCGTCGGCCGGCTTCGTCAGAGCAACGCCGGCGCTGCCGCGGCGTGCCTGGAGCCAGACCTGCGAATGCACGTTGGACTGGTCGTCGATGGAGAACTTCGTGAAGATGAGGCCGCCTTTCTGGAGGGGGATCGGCGATACGTCTCCTCCGGTGTACTGGTTGGGCTCCGTCCATTGGATGCCGGGCGCCGCAGGGTTCTCGGCGCTCGCGGCGAAGATGGCGAGGTCCACGCGAAAGGTGTTGTAGGGATCCTTAGCGTCGTAGCTGAAGTAGACGACCGAGCCGTCAGGACCGAATCGGGGATAGAACGCCCAGTGATTGGCTTCGACGGTGGCGGACTGGTTGTGCGTCAGCTGAAGGATCGCCTGCCCGGTCGTTCGGAGCACATACAGGTCGGACCGGTTCAACGCTCGCTTCACGGCGACCAGCCGCGTGCCGTCCACCGAAATGGCGGGCTGCATCCATCCGTCCTCAGAGGTGATCTGGTGAAACGACCCGCGGTCGAATCGGTAGATGGCGCCATGCTGCACGACGTACATCGTCCCCGGCAGCGCCCCTGTGGTCGCCGCCGTCGGGCGTCGGATGTCGGTCTTCGCTCCTTTGAACAGCGCCGCCGCTTGGTACACACCGATGCCGAACACGAGCATCGCCGCGATCAACCCCATTGAAACGGCCGCGCGCGCTGCGACCGAGTGCGCCGGTCGGGCGTCGATCGCGCTCACGGAAAGCTCTGGTGAACGACTGGCAGGATCTGACCCCAGTTCGGATAGACGACATCCTGGCCGCCCGCAAATCCCTCGGTCGTGTAAGGCGGGAGTAGGACGATCCGACGCACGTTCGAGCCCGTGAAGTCGCCGCCCATCGAGAACAGCAGCCTCATTCGCGCAAGACCGATGGTGGTTTTGAGCTCTCCCTGCATCGCGCTCGCGATGCCGGGGAAGTCGGCCGCAGTCAGGTGCGCCGCCTTGGCCTTGATCGCCATCAAAAGTTGTTGCTGTCGTTCCGATCGGGCAAAGTCGCCGCGCAGGTCACCGTGGCGAGAGCGCACGTACTGCAGCGCATGCACACCGTCGAGGTGCACCGCGCCCGGAAGAACGGCGACCCGGTAGTACCCATACGGATCGGTCGTGTTTATGTCTGACGGGTAGAAGTCGTCCATGACCGGGTTTGTCACCAGCATGTCGACCCCGCCGAGGTCGTTCACAAGCCGCACCAACCCCTCGAGCCCGATCCAGACGTAGTCGTCGATGTGGACCTTGAAGTTGCTCTCGACCGCGGCAACGGCGGCATTCGGGCCGCCCGTTTGATATGCGGTGCTGATCTTGCCGAAGCCCTGACCGGGAATCGAGACCCAGAGGTCGCGAGGGACAGAAAGCATGGTCGCCTGCTTTGTGCTCGGGTCGACGCGGACGAGGATCATCGACTGGGTGTTCACGCGGTCCTGCGGAAACTTGGCATCGTCGTCCGACCCCAGCAGCAGCACGGTGAAGGGGCCGGTCGTGGACGGCAGAGGATTGGGAACCGGGATCGAGATCGGCCCCGTGCCCACTGATGCCGTCGAGGCCGATTGGACCGCCGGCAGAAAGTAGACGGCCAACCCGACGATTCCCGCCAGCACGAAGCCGGCGATGATCTTTGAAGCGCGCGGCAAATACAACGGTGTGAATCTCCCCCTTCAAAGTGCAACGCGCCGAGGGCGCCAAGGCCCCGTCTCGAGCTGTCAGGCCGTGAGGATGCGGTGCCTGTCGTTGCTGTCGAACTTGAAGGTTCCCGCAGAGGTTGTCATCGAGTAGCTGACCCGATAGTCCGCCGATGAGACCGTCGCGTTTGCGGCCCTGCCGGTGCACGCGCTGGGAATCGTCACCATCAGCGTCGCGCTCGCCCCGGCGCCAACGCTCGCCGGCGCGAAGTTGACGTCGCCCGCGTGGTACTTGTCGCCCACCTTCTGGAGCCAGCCGCCCTGCACCGCGGCCAGCGTGAGGGTGGCATTGACGTTGAAGATGGCAACGGCGCTCGAAGTCCCGTTGTGCGCAGCGATGGTGCCGTGAAGGTCGTACGGAGCGTTACTTGCGCCGACCGGGCACGTGTAGCTCGGGTCGACGGAGGCGCTGGTCACGGTGAAGCCCGAGGTCGAGCCGGAGCTGCAGGCGGCCACGATCAGCGCACAAGCCACCAATGCCGCGCTCGCGCGCGCCCGTCCATTCACGTCGAGGTGTGCACCGGCGCGGCCGGCGGCGGGCGCCCGGCTACTCTCTGCCGCACGGCGAGCAGCCTGGCCACGTCCACCGGAGACACGATGCCGACCAGTTGGCCGTTGTCGAAGACGAGCACTCGCTGGTCGAGCGCGGTCCCCACGCGCTGGATCAGGGCGGCGAGATCCTCATCGGGCCGGGCGGTTGGGACCTCTGCGATTGGTCGGGCTCGGTCCTTCAATCGTTCTGACACGCGAGCTTGCGGCGGCATCCTCATCAGGTCACCCAGCCGCACGATCCCGGTCAGGCTGCCTGCCGGATCGCGCACGGGATAAGTGGTGAACGGGTGCTGGGGAGCGACCGACTCGAGGAACTGCTCGACGGTCAACCAGTCCGGCACGGTGACCACCGGCGATGTCATTGCAGCAGAGACCGGTACACGAGACAGGAGTCCCCTGACCGCGCTCCCGACCTCCTCGGAGCTCCCGGCCGAAAGCAGGAACCAGCCGACGAATGCGATCCACACGCCGTTGAGGACCGAACCGGTGAAAAGCTCGAAGACGCCGAAGGCGATCATCAGGTAGGCGAACACACGGCCGACCCGGACGGCGCTGTGGACGCCACGCTGCCTGCTCCCCGAACGCTTCCAGAACCACGAGCTGAGCAGCCGGCCCCCATCCAGCGGGAACGCGGGGACGAGGTTGAACAGGGCGAGGGCGATGTTCACGAAAACGAGCCAGCTGAACAGGTCGTCTGCCAACGCAGGAAGGGGAAGCAGGGACAGAGCGAGAGCAAGCAGCGCGACCGCCAGGCTGGTCAGCGGGCCTACGCCCGCTATCAGCGCCTCGGCGCCGGCGCTGCTGGGCTCGCCGTCGAGTCGTGAAACCCCGCCGAAAAGCCAAAGCGTGATGCCGGCCACCCTGACCCCATTCCGCCTCGCGACGAGCGCGTGCGCGAGCTCATGCGCGAGCAAGCACGCGTAGAAGATGACGGCTCCCGCCGCCCCTGCCACCCAGTAGGACAGCGCCGGCTGACCCGGCACGTCGACCGGCAGGACCTGTGTTGCCACCGTCCACGCGATCAGAGCGAAAACGAAGACAAGGCTCCAGTTGACGCCGATGTCGATCCCGAAAAGCCGGCCGATTCGTATCGATGAGGCCACTGAGGCCGCTCAGGCTTTCTGCGGCACGAGCAGCACCGGCCGCTTCGAGTGCAGCACGACCTCATGGCTCACGCTGCCCAGGAGCAGCTCAGTAACCTCTCCGCGCCCGCGCCTTCCGACCACGATGAGCTCCGCCTTCTCTCGCTGCGCGACGTCGAGGATCACCGTCGCGGGCCGTCCATCCTCGAGGATCGCGCGGTAGGGCACCTTCGCCGTTTTCAATGGGCGGCACCACTTGTTCTCGAGGTCAGACTGCAAGCCCGCGCGCAATTTGTCATCAACGTAGAAAGGAATCGCATACGGATCAGGAAGCGCGACCGGCAGGTCGAGCGCATACACCGCGATGACCTGAGCCTTCAGCGTCTTTGCCACTCTCGCCGTCCATTCGAGCGCATGCCGTCCTGCGCTTGATCCGTCCACACCAACGACGATTCGCATCGCGGTCGATCCACTGGTCGCCATTGCAGCCCCCTTTACAGCACCGTCAGCGGCGCTTTCCGCGCTCGGTGGCCGTGGCCACCGCGAGCAGTCCGGCCAGAATGGCGCCTTCGAACAGCCCGTAGAAGATGGATCTCGGCACGGGCTGACTGAACGGTCCGATGTTGATCACGAGCATGAGCGCCGAGAGAATCGGATACGAGATCAAAAGCTGCTGCCACGTCGGCAGCGCCTCCCACCAGAGAATCACCTTCGGCACGCGCTGCGGCGCGGTCGAACGTGGTGCGCCCATGTCAGTGGGATCATATGCGTAACTCCATATGGGCCTTAGATGGGCAATGCCCGTGTGCATTGCAATGTTGGTGCTGGGTTCGGCGGCCTGCGATCCGCTGACGGGAACCGGCCCCGGCAATCCTCCTGATCCGAAGGGCTACATCCACTCCGACCCCGCGACGCGGGCCGTGGTGATCACGCTGATCGCCGGCTACCCCGCGGGCGACTACCAGTTCAACTACAACGGCTACCGCGATGGCACCCTCGTTATCAGCATCCCTGTCGGGTGGCAGGTGACCGTGCAGTGCGAAAACCACGGCACGGTTCCCAACTCGTGCGCGGTGGTTCGCGGCCGCAACGACCTCGCGCCGGTTGAGACGGGCTGGTCGACCCCGGATCCGACCCGCGGCCTCGATCCGGGACAATCCGCGACCTTCGTGTTCAGCCCTACGGCTTCAGGAAGCTACCGGATCGCGTCGCTTGTAGGAGGCAGCGAGGCCAGCGGCATGTGGGCGGACCTCGAGGTTACGGCCGCCGGCACGCCGGCGATAAAAGCCGAAGGCTGATAGATGCCGGTCGCCGCGGGCCGCCTGACCAACCTCGCGCTCCTCGTCCTTCTTGTCCTCGCGTTTGGGACCGGCTGGCTGGCTTTCGAGCTAACCGGCGGGAGCGCGCACACGGTCCTTTGGCTGCACGCGGCGGCGGGGCTGGCGATCGTGCTGCTCGTGCCGTGGAAGTCGCTGGTGGCTCGGCGCGGCATACGCCGGAAGCGGAACTTGCGGTGGGCGTCGCTCGTCCTCGCATTTGGGGTGACCGTGTCGATCGTATACGGCATCCTTCATTCGGCCGGCTATCCCAACGTCGGATACCTGACCGCGATCGACTTCCACGTCGGCGCCGCGATTTGCGTGATCCCCTTTCTCATCTGGCATGTGGTCGCGCGGCCGATCAGGCTCAAGGCCACCGACATCGGCCGGCGCAACTTCATGAGGGCCGGCGCGCTGGGTGCGGCGGCCGGGCTGGCCGTCGCTCTCCTGCCGTCGGCGCGGCGCGCGCCCACCGGCTCGTTCCAGGCCGCCCATCCGCCGGCGACTTCGTGGTTGTTCGACTCGGTGCCGCAGGTGGACGCCGGCAGCTGGCGCCTGGAAGTGGGGGGCAAGGGCTGGACGTACGACGAGCTGCTCGGCTATTCGGACCGTATCTCGGCGGTCATCGATTGCACCGGGGGCTGGTACTCGGAACAGGTCTGGGAGGGGGCTCTGCTGGAACGGCTGCTGCCCGAAGGGGTGAGTGGGGGTGCCAGCCTCAACGTGCGTTCCGTGACCGGATACAGCCGCCGGTTCGACATCACGGCGTCGGGCCGCATGCTTGTGGCCACGCGGATGGCCGGCAGCCCCTTGGACCCCGATCACGGCTATCCGGTCCGCCTGGTTGTGCCGGGCCAGCGCGGCTTCGCCTGGGTGAAATGGGTGGTCGCGATCGAAGTCGATGACCAACCATGGTGGTGGCAGCCGCCCTTCCCGCTACAGTAGCTCCCGGATTGCGCCACCTGGCATTGCGATTCAAGAGGACGTAGCGATCCCGGGGCAGGTCTCTGACACCGACGGGGCGGCCCGAGGCGGACTGTGGCGCAAGGTGGCCGTCGTCACGGGCGGCGGCAGCGGAGTCGGGCGCGCGGTCGCCAAGGCTATGGCCAAGCAGGGTGCGAACATCGTGCTCGCCGACTTCGACACCGCGCGAATGGATCGCACGGTGGCCGAGATCCTCAAGCTCGGAACGAGCGAGTCCGCGATCGCGCTTGCGACCGATGTGCGCAGCGACGCGTCGGTGCGCTCGCTGGCGCACGACTCCGTCAGGGCGATGGGCAGCGTCGACATCCTGGTCAACGCCGCAGGCGTCCTCCTTCAGGGCAAGCTGGAGATGATCACAACCAAGGATTGGGCGTGGATGCTCGAGACCAACCTCCTCGGCGCGGTGCGGACCAGCACGGCATTCCTACCGCACATGGTCGAGCGGGGCACAGGCCACATCATCAACGCGGTGTCGTACAGCGGCCTCGTCCCGGGCGATCCCGCGACCATTCCCTACGACACCGGGCACGCGGCGCTGGCCACGTTCACCCAGGCCCTGGCGCGTCACACCCGCGGCAGTGGTGTATCGATCTCACTGTTCTGCCCCGGCTCCCGCAGCCCGCGCATCGGCCAGAACACGAGGTCGCGCGGGATGGGCCGATGGCTGAACGCCGGCGTCGGCGCCGAGGAGGGTGCTCGAGTTTTCGACCAGCTCTCCGTCAGCCTGATCGACGGCCTGCACCATCCGAGATTCCTCATCGTGGGCGACCCCGCCGAAGCTGAGGCGATCCGCGCCCGCTGGGATTTCGCTCCGGCGGTGGCGACGGCATGATCGCCTCGACCGACCTTCTCTCCAGCATCGGCATCTGCGTCGCCGCGGCGGCGCTGCTTGCGCTCATCGGATGGCGGCTGCGGCAGCCGCTGATCCTGGCCTACCTCGTCACCGGCGTAGTCATCGGCCCAAGCCAGATAGGCCTCCACCTGGTCACCAACCAGGCCAGCATCGGGGCCGTCGCCGAGATTGGGCTCATCCTCCTTCTGTTCATCATCGGTTTGGAGATCGATGTCAGGAAGCTCGCCTCGGCAGGCGCGCCGGTGCTCCTGACCGGAGCGCTGCAGGTCCCCATCTGCATCGCGCTCGGGCTCGGCTTCTTCTACCTGATCGGCGTGCGCAACAGCGACGGCAACTACGCGCTGGTGTATCTCGCCGCCTGCATGAGCCTGTCCAGCACATTGGTGGTGGTCAAGCTGCTGTACGACAAGCACGAGCTCGACACGCTGCCCGGCAGGATCACGCTGGGCGTGCTGGTCATCCAGGACATGTGGGCGGTCGCAATGATCGCGGTGCAGCCGAACCTGACCAACCCGAACCTCCTGCCGCTTGCGTTCTCGTTGTGGAAAGGACTGCTGCTCGTTGTGGGCGGCTTTGCAATCTCGAAGTACATCCTGCCCACCCTTTTTCGAGCGGTCGCGAAAGCCCCCGAGCTGGTGCTTGTCAGCGCGCTGGCGTGGTGCTTTTTCCTCGCCGGCGCCGCGAGCTACATCGGACTTTCACGAGAGATGGGCGCACTGATCGCGGGCATAAGCCTGTCGACGTTCCCTTACAACCTGGACGTCATGGCCAAAGCCGTGAGCATCCGCGACTTCTTCGTGACCCTGTTCTTCGTCGCGCTCGGCATGCAGATCCCCATCCCAAGCCTGCACGTGATCTACTTCGCCGTCGCGGCGGCGGCATTCGTGATGGTGAGCCGGCTCGCGGTCGTTCCGATCCTCTACTTCTTGAAGCTGGGCCATCGTGCGAGCCTCCTGCCGGCCATCAACCTGGCGCAAGTCAGCGAGTTCTCGATCGTGATCGCGTCGCTGGGCTACATGCGCCAACCGCCCCAGGTCGATACCGACGTGGTGACGATCGTCATCCTCACGTTCGCCATCACCTCGGTCGTGTCGACCTACGTCATCAACTCCAGCCACTGGGTCCAGCGCGGACTGAGCAACGTCCTGAAGCTTCTAAGGGTCAAAGACCTCACCGTCGGAGAGGAAGAGCCTGAGCTCACAGGAGAGCGCACAGAAACGATGGTGTTTCTCGGTTTCTTCCGCGACGCCAGCTCGATCCTCTACGAGCTCGAGAGCAATGGAAGCGCCGTCGAGGCGCAGGTGATGCTCGACAAAATTCTGGTGATCGACTTCAACCCGACCGTCATGCGCGAGCTGCGCGCACGGGGGGTCAGCTGCATCTACGGCGACATCGCGCACGCCGACACGCTGCGCCACGCCGGCATCGAAAAAGCTGAGCTCGTTGTCTGCAGCATCACCGACGACATCCTCCGAGGGACGAGCAACCTGAAGATGCTGCGCAACATCCGCGCAGCGTGCCCAAAGGCGAAGGTCATGCTAACTACCGAGCACATACCGCAGGCTCTTCACTTCTACGAGGCCGGAGCCGACTTCGTCTACATCCCACGGCTGCACTCGGCGTCGCAGATGGCGGAGATCCTGAGGAAGGGTCTCGACGATGGATTCGTCGCGGCTAAGGCGGCCGAGATCGAACGCCTTTCGCAGCGCAGAGAGGTATTGGCCTAGTCTCCGTCGCATCAGAGGTCAAGAGTGACGCGGATTCTGGCGATCGCGGACGAGGTCGACGAGGGGCTGTACGGGGACAAGTTGATCCAGCTACAGCCGGACATCGTCCTGTCTTGCGGCGACCTGCCGTTCGACTACCTCGAGTACATCGTCACCCGCCTCAACGTGCCGCTGCTGTATGTGCCCGGCAACCACGACCCGGACCTCAAGCCCGTCGATGACACGTTCATGCCACTGCGATCCGAGCCCATTGGAAAAGGCCCCGAGGGCTGCGTGAGGGTTGACGGCTGGATCGAAAGTGCAGCCGGCCTTCGCATCGCCGGCCTCGGCGGCTCGATGCGGTACCGGCCAGGGCCCAACCAGTACACGCCCGCGGAGATGCGCTGGCGCGCACTGCAGGTGGAGATGCTCGCGCGCCTGCGACGCGGTCGCGGCGAGCGCCGGCTCGACGTGCTGCTGACGCATGCTCCCCCAGAAGGAGGCGAGGGCCGGGAACACGATCTCGCGCATCGGGGCTTTCCCGCCTTCAACCGATTGATCAAGAACCTTGCGCCTCGGCTGCATGTCCACGGCCACGTGCATCCCTACGGGGTGGTGCAGCCTCCGCGCCGGGTGGGCGGGACCTTGATCGTCAACGCAGTGCCCCAGCGACTGATCGAAATCTGAGCCCACTCCCCAGCCCTCTCCCTACGGGGAGAGGGATTCTTATAGCGGCAAAGTGATCCCAGCGCCTTCGGCCTTGGCGCGGTCGTAGACGAGCCGGGCCGTGGCCGCGTCCTCGACCGCATGGCCGGTCGACTTGTAGATCGTGAGCTGTTCATCGGAAACGCGACCCGGGCGCGTGCCCGCGAGGACCTCGCCGACCTCGGTCAAGGTGTTGGCATCCAGACCCTGGAGCTCGTGAGCGCCGGCCGGCGGTGCGTTTGTGGCTGCGCCGCGCCACTCGACGAAGACGCGCGCCGCGGTCATGGTTTCC
>DASVEP010000094.1:0-9376 GCA_036380475.1 Candidatus Dormiibacterota bacterium | reverse complement strand
TGGCGAAAGTCGCCTGTCTCCGAAATCCCTCCCGAGGAAATCATGGTCGTGACGGATTTCGACGGCACCCTTGCCGACATCGGCCCTGACCCGGCGAAATCGGTGGCGCTTCCCGGGGCCCTCGATGCCCTGGAGCGTCTCTCTCGAGTGCTGAAGGAGGTCGTGGTTCTCAGCAGCCGCACACTCACAGACCTCGATCGGCTGGTGCCCCTGAACGGCATTCGGCGCGTGGGCGACAGCGGGCTTCCGCCGCCGACGCCGAGCGAGCAGCGAGCGCTGGATCTCTTCAACGCGGAAGCGGCGAGGCTCCTGGGTTCGCTGCCGGGAGTGTGGATCGAGAAGAAGCCGGCCAGCACCACGATCCACCTCCGCAAAGCGCAGATCGCGAGTGAAGAGGCGATTTCTATGCTCCGGCCTGTGATCAAGGCAACAGGTCTGTTTGGCGGCCAGGGCCGCAAGGTCATCGAGGTCCACACGCGCTTCGGGGGCAAGGGCACCGCGCTGGCCGCCCTGCTCGACGAGGTCGAACCCGGCGGCGTCATCTGCATGGGCGACGACGAGAACGATCGGGCGGCCTTCGAAGTTCTCAGCGCGCATCCCATCCCTCATTTGACGATCGGAGTCAGCTCACCCGAGGTCCCACCCGATCTGTTCAAGCGATGCGACGCCGTCCTCAACAGTCCCAACCAGGCGGTCGCATTTCTGCAAATGCTCGCCGAGTGGGCCGAGGCTGGGGTAAGGCCGCGCTAGGCGAGCCGGGCCGCACGCAGCGCGAGGTACCGCTGCTCGGGAATGCTGGCGGTCATCCTCGCCGCCCGCCGGTAGGCGTCGCGAGCCGCGACCGCGTCACCCGCGAGCTCGAGCAGATGCCCTCGCACAGCCTCCAGACGATGGTTGTGCTCCATGCGCTCGTCCTCGTCGAGAGTCCCCAACACGGCCAGCCCGGCTCGTGGTCCGTTGACCATCGCGACCGCAACTGCGCGATTGAGGGTGACGACCGGGCCAGGTGAAACCTGCTCGAGCACGTCATAAAGGGCGAGGATCTGCAGCCAATCGGTTTCGGCCGCCGTGGCTGCTTCGTCGTGAATCGCCGCGATCGCCGCCTGCAGCTGGTATGGGCCGACCACCCGTTTGCCAAGCGTGCGCGTCAGAAGCGCCACGCCTTCTTCGATCTGACCTCTGTTCCAGAGGCCGCGACGCTGCTCGGCGAGCGGGACCAGTGAACCGTCGTCGAGAGTGCGTGCCGCCCGACGCGCATCGGTCAACAACATCAGGGCGAGCAGGCCGGCAACCTCGCCCTCGTTTGGAACCAGCTGCAGCAGCATGCGCGCGAGGCGAATGGCTTCTGTCGTGAGGTCCGCTCGTAGGCCTTCGGGCCCCGAGCTCGTCGTGTAGCCCTCGTTGAAAATGAGGTACAGCACCTGTAGCACCACGCGGAGGCGCTCGCCGCGCTCTGCTGCCGGTGGCATTCCGAACGGCACGCCTGTGCCCTTGATGCGTTCCTTGGCCCGGCTGATGCGCTGGGCCATGGTCGCTTCCGGAACCAGGAACGCCCTCGCGATCTGCGCGGTCGTGAGACCGCCGACCGCGCGCAGCGTGAGCGCGAGCTGAGAAGGCGCGGACAGCGCCGGGTGGCAGCAGAGGAACAGGAGCGACAGCGTGTCGTCCTGGTCGGAAGGCTGCCCCTGACCGGCAAGCTCCAGGGTCGCGAATGATTCCTCCCGACGGCGTCGTGCGCTGTCGCTGCGCCACCGGTCGACCAGGCGCCGCGACGCGACGGTCATGAGCCACGATCGCGGGTTGTCGGGAACGCCCTGCTCGGGCCATTGACGGGCTGCCGAGAGCAGCGCGTCCTGGACGGCGTCCTCGCAGGCATCGAACTGCCCATAACGTCGCACTAACGCGCCGAGGACCTGCGGCGCCACCTCGCGCAGCAGGTCCTCGATATGCCTGTCCAAAACTTTAGTAGTCGGGTGGCGCGTCCATGACCCGGCGCACCTCGATCGGCGCCTTGACATAGGCTGTGATCCTCGAGGCGATCTCGATGGCGCGGGCCTCGCTCTCGACATCGACGATCCAGTAGCCGACTAGCGCCTCCTTCGCCTCGGCGAACGGACCATCCGTTGGTACTGGTTGCCCGTTCACGAACCGCACCGTCTTGGCCGTGCTCCCATCGGCGAGGCCTTCTTCGCTGACGAGCTCGCCGGATTTCCTGAGGTCGTCGTCGAGCTTGTGCATGAAAGCGATCATGTCGCGCATCCACTCTTTACCCATGGCTTCGACCGCACCGGCCGCCGACCCGAACGTCATGATCATGTACTTCATCTCGTTGCTCCATTCAACCGGCGCCTTGTGAAGGTGCCCATACCCAAGAGTCGGATCAGCCGGGCCGTTCTCGACATCCGCGTGAAAAGATCCCTAGGCGGGTACGCGGGCCGTTGCGACCAGGTCGCGTAGGTCCTGGACCTGCCGGCTGATCCACCGGGCGATGTCGTTGGTGCGCACGACCTCGCGGGCGCCGTCGTTGAGGTGGCGGCGTTCATCGAGGCCCATCGTGAGACCCGCGTGCATCGCCGCCGCTGTCGCCTCGACGTCGAACGGGTTGATGGAAAGGACGTGCGACTGGAGCTCCTCGTGGGCGCCGGCATTTTCGGAGAGGACGATCACGCCGACGCTCTGGTTGATCAGGGCTCCCTCCTTGACCACGAGGTTGAGCCCGTCGTAGACCGGATTGACAAGGAGGACGTCGAAGTTGCGAAGCGCCGCCATTGCCTTGCGCTCGCTCTCTCCGATCTCCAATCGGACTGGCAGCCAGTCGTCGTTGCCGAACTCGCTGTTGATCCGCCCCACGGCCTGGCGGATCTGGCGCACGTACTTGCTGTAGACAGCCAGGTCCTGGCGCGATGGTTGCAGGAACGCCCAGAACTGCACCTGGCCGCGAAGCTCCGGATGGTAGCGCAGGAGTTTTTCGTAGGAGATGAAACCGCGAACGATGTTTTTCGACGGGTCGGTCCGGTCGATGCGGACGATCAGCTTGGGCGGACGCCAGGTCGCGATCTCCCGCTCGATCCGCTTCACGCCGCGCGATCCGGCAAGGCGTGTGGTCGCCGCGACGTCGATCGAGATCGGATAGTGCCGGGCATACACGACGCGGCCGCCGAACAGCACCGCACGCTCGTGCTCGTCGACTTGCAAGCCTGCGTTCTCCTCGCAGGTCAAAAGGAAATTACGGACGTCCAGGCTCGACTGGAAACCGACGACGTCGCAACCAAGCAATCCCTCGAGGATGGCGTCGCGCATGTGCTTGGGCAGCACCTTCCAGTACTGCGGCGTCGGCCACGGCACGTGCACGAAGTGCTGGATGATCGCGTTCGGTAATGCTTGGCGCACCATCCGCGGAACGAGGTAGAGCTGGTAATCGTGCACCAGGACCAGCGGCCGTTTCGGCGCGGCGCGCCCGACGTCGACCACGCGCGCCGCTATCTTGCGGTTGACCTCCACGTAGCCCTCGCGCCACGCCTGGTGGACACGCTCGTCGATGACGGGCTCGTAGGCCAGGTCCCACAGGTAATGCTGGATGAACCAGAGGACGGGGTTCGCGAAGACCGCGTAGTACATCTCGTACTGCTCCCGCGTCGGCGAGACGAAGTGCAGGTTGCCGGTCGCCTGGATGAGAGGCACGCTCATCGGGCCGGCCACGTCGGCCGCGAGCTTGCGTTCAAGGTCGGTTCGCGCGCAGGCGATCCAGTCCGCACCCATCGCGTCGGCGAGCGTGAGCAGTCCGGTGATCACCCCGCCGGCGCCACGCTTGAAGCCTCCTTCGGGTCTCGGCTCGTGCGGCGCACGATTGCTGACGACGATCGGCGAGCAATCGGGAAGGGTTCGCATCACGTACGAGCGCAGCGAAGACGCGGGCGTCGTCCTCGCGATCGACGTGATGACCGGGCGTTCGGCGTCGGCGATGCTCATGGGTTTACCCTCCCATGGCTTGATCGGCGTCCGCGGGCGACGCCGTGCAGCGGCCTGCAGCCGCTCAATATAGGTAAACGCGCGTAAAGCGGCGTATACCCGCCTAGCGCTTCGTCGACACCAGGGCTGAACGGTCGATCGGAACTTCGCGCACCCGGACCCCGGTGGCACGCGCGAGGGCGTTCGCCAGCGCGGCGACTGCGGGAATGGCGGGCGGCTCGCCGACGCCTTTGGCGCCCATCGGGCCGACCGGCGACGGGACCTCGATGAGTCGCACATCGATGTCGGGCAGCTGGTCGGCAGTGGGCAACTCGTAGTCGAGAAAGCTGCCGGTGCGGAGCTGGCCATCGCCGTCGTAAGCAAGCTGCTCGCCGAGCGCCCGGCCCAGCGCCTGGACCGCGCCGCCGTGGATCTGCCCTTCGACCTCCGGAGGGTTGATGGCTTTGCCGACATCCTGGATGGCGGCGAAACCGGTGAGCTGAAACGCGCCCGTCTCGGTATCAGCTTTGACACGGGCGATCTGGACCGTGAACTGCGGCGACGCGCTGAGCACAGCCGATCGCCCGCTCGCATGGATCGGCCTGTATCGGCCCATGAACTCCGTGCTGAGCGTCACCAGCCGGGTGATCTCGACGAATCGTTCGGGAACTCCCCGCACGCCGACGCGTCCTTCGACGATCTCCAGGTCCTCGGGCGCCGCCTCGAGCTCTTCGGTCGCAATCTCAAAGAGCTGCCGACGCGCTTCGAGCGCAGCCTCCTGCACCGCGCCGCCGATGCTGTACGTGGTCTGGCTGCCGGCCGCGATCGGCCCGTGCGGTGCGATGCCTGTCTCGCCGGTCTGGATCCTGACCTTGTCGGTCGACACGCCAAAGGCCTCGGCCGCGATCATCGCGAGCCCGGTCGTCGCGCCACTGATGTCAGGCGTTCCGATGAGGATCGACAGCGTGCCGTCCGGCTCCACTCTGCACCCGGCCGCTGCCGGTGTGCGCGCGCCGCCCCAGCCTCCGAGCGCGATCCCGACTCCCTCGCCTGGCCCGACCGGCGCTGTGTACAACGGATGCTTTTGCGCTTCCTCGAGGCATTCCACCATCGCGATGCGCGGCCACGGATCGCCCTCTGCGTTCGGATCGCCTTCCTTCGAGGCGTTGAGCAACCGGAGCTCGATCGGGTCGATGCCGAGCTCGATGGCCAGCTCGTCCATCGCGGACTCGAGGGCGAAGTAGGCCTGAGGACCGCCTGGTCCGCGATAGGCGTCCACCGGCGTCTTGTTGGTGGAGACCTCGTAACCGGTCAGCTCGAAATGAGGGATGCGATACGTGCCGCCGAGGAACTGAGCTGTGATGCCCGCGTGCCATCCGCTGGTTGCACCGTTGTCGTAGTGGTATCGGGCGCGCAGGGCCACCAGCTTTCCATCTTTCTTCGCGCCGAGCTCGATATCGAAATGCGCGGCGGGTGCGGGGTGGGCGACCACGAAGTCCTGGCTGCGGGTGAGCGCCAGGCGCAGCGGCCGCCCCGTCTTGCGCGCGAGAAGGCTGAGCACGCCTTCGAGCAGGCTGACCTTGCCTCCGAAGCCGCCGCCGACAGGCATCGGTGTGACCCGAACGTTTTGCGCCGGGACGTCGAGGAGGGCGGCGATCTCGTCGCGCAGGGCAAAGGGTCCCTGGGTCGGCGACCAGATCGTGACCCCGCCGTCCGGCTCGGGACGCACTATCGAAACGTGCGGCTCCATCGGCGAGTGATGGACGCCTGCAAGTCGGTAGCTCTGTTTGACGATCACATAGGCGCTCTTCAATCCTGCCGACACATCGCCGCGCTTCATGCTGGCGACCGAGCTCACGTTGGGCGGATGCACGATCGGCTCGCCTTCGGACTTCGTCGCGGCGCCGTGGACCGCGGCGTCTTCCTCGGACACCCCCTCGACCTCGTCGAGCACCGGAGACGCGCCATTTTTCATTGCCGACTCGGCGTCGACGATCGCCGGCAGCGCCTCGTAATCGACGTCGACCAGCGCGGCCCCGTCGGCGGCTGCCGCCTCGCTGACCGCTACAACCGCTGCGACCGCCTGGCCCGCATAGAACACCCGGTCGATGGCCAGGGCCTTGTCCGGCCCCGAGGCGTCGGGCTGGTCCAGGTCCGCACCGGTGAAGACGGCGAACACGCCCGGCGACGCGGCTGCCGCCCTGGTGTCGATGCTCCTGATATTGGCGCTGGGAAGGGGGCTGAGGACCAGCTGGACGTGCAGCAGCCCCGCCATCTCGAGATCGGCCGTGAACCGAGTGGCCCCCGAAACCTTGTCGCCACCCTCCAGGCGCCGAGTGCCCTGCCCGACGATGCCCACCATCCGATCATCGCAGAGCCGGCGAATCGAGTTCCGGCCCCAACCGTCTATAAGGTGGACTTTCGGGGCGTTCCCGGCCACAATGGGGGGTGGAGTAACCGGTGGCCCCTTAGGTCCACCACCCCCCGTCGGCGCGCTCTCGCCCCGGTCACCGCGAAGAGGACACCGGGAAGATGGCGAGGGGAGAGGCTCTGCCTCGAGCTTTTCGACTAGGAGAAAGCTATGACTCCAGCTTCGTTACGTTTCTTGAAGGCCCTGTGTGTGGGCACGGCTGCCACCCTCGCGTTGGTGGCCTGTGGCAACAACACCACCAACACAGGTACTTCTCTGGCCGCGGACCAGACGCTCAAGTTCCCGCTCCTCGACGACTTCGGCACGCTGGACCCGGCCATCGCGGACGCTGAGACCGACCAGGAAATCCAGCAGAACATGTTCAACGGCCTGACCAAGTTCGACAACAACCTCAATGTCGTGCCTGACATCGCCGCGAGCATGCCGACGGTCTCGTCCGACGGCTTGACCTACACGTTCAAGCTTCGCCAGGACGTCACCTTCTCGAACGGTGACAAGGTCACCTCGAAGGACGTCCTCTACTCGTGGAACCGCGCAGCGTCGATGTCCGGTTCGTATGGCACCTCTTATGGCACGAACCTCTCGGCCATCGTCGGCTACGACAAGGTGTCTAAGAACCCAACCACCAACACCGCGCTCGAGAAGCTCCTCGAGGCCAATGACCCGACCGTCACAATGTCCGGACTCACCGCGGTCGACGCCTACACCGTCAAGGTCCAGCTCGCCAACCCGGCCGGCTGGTTCCTCTCGGCCATCTCGTTGACCGGATCGACCGGCCAGCTCGTCGACGAGAACGCGGTCAAGCAGGACTTCGAAAACTGGTGGACCAACCCGGCCACCGCGATCGGTACCGGGCCTTACAAGATGACCTCTCGCGTTCCCAAGGCTTCGGTCGACTTCGCATCAGTTCCGAACTGGTGGGGTTCTCCCAAGCCGACGGTCACGAAGGTCCACCTCGACATCATCAACGACGCGTCGACCGCCATCACCAAGTACGAGCAGGGCGGTTACGACATCTACGGCTACGGCGGCTACAGCAACGCCCCCGTCGCCGACATCCTTCGCATCAAGCAGACAAGCAACGAGTCGGCCCAATTGCTGCTGCATCCCAAGGTCCGGAGCTACTGGGTCAGCTTCAACGTCGTCGCCGACTCAAAGCGTCCCGCGAAGGGACCGTTCACCCTCGCGGACGGGGACAATGCAAAGAACCTCCGCATGGCGTTTGCGCTTGCGATTGACAAGAAGAAGCTAGTCGACACCGTGTGCCAGGGCATCGTTTGCACGCCGGCGACCGGCGGCCTCATCCCGCCCGGCCTGATCGGCTACATGGGTGACGGCAAGGACCCGCTGTCAGCGTTCGACGCCGCCAAGGCGAAGTCGCTCCTGCAGCAGGCCGACCCCAGCGGCACCAAGACCAAGGGCCTCGTGTACGCCTACGACCCGGAGAACCCGCTGAACGCGTCGACGGCCCAGTTCCTGCAGGCTCAATGGCAGGACAACCTGGGAGTCCACGTCGACCTGCTTCCGGTCTCCCACTCGCAGTTCATCAAGGCCCGCTTGAAGGGAACCTACGTCCTGTCCCGCGACGGCTGGCAGGCCGACTACAACCACCCGCAGGACTGGTTCGACAACCTCTGGGGCAACGTCGTTGGCTGCCCTGACTCGGGCTGCACCAGCGGCTACGACACCAAGGCCTACGACGACCTGCTGGCCAAGGCCGACGCCGAGCCTCTCGACCAGGCGAAGGCCGACTACGCCCAGCTCAACCAGATGCTGATCAACGACGTCGTTTATATCCCGCTCTACTACTCGGTGGGCGCCTTCCTGATCAAGCCCTACGTCAAGGGAGCCGGGAGCAACGCCTTCTTCGACAACTACTGGGCCAACATCCAGATCATGTCCCACTAGTCGATTCGACAGGGGCGCTCGCCGCGGCGGGCGCCCCTTTTCTCTATCAGCGAGAATTTCTTAAGGGAGCACTGCACAGCGATGTTGACCCGGGGAACGCTGATCTACATCCTGCAGCGGCTTGTGCTGATCGCGCTGGCCGTGGTCGGGGTGTCATCGCTGGTGTTCCTTGGCATCCATCGCCTCCCAGGTGACGCGCTGTTCAGCGAGCACCTGCACGGCACCGCGTACCAGCTCACGCTCCATCATTACGGGCTCGACCGTCCGTTGTGGCAGCAGTACGTGAGCTTCCTGGGCGGCCTGGTGCACGGCGACCTGGGCGAGTCTCTGGTCAACCGCGGTGTACCCATCACGCCGATCGTCGTGCGCGAGATGTCGGTCAGCGCCGAGGTCGGCATCGTGGCCCTCGTCTTCACCATCGGCGTGGGCATGCTCTTCGGCATCGTCGCCGCCATCCGCCAGAACACGTGGCTTGACTACCTGCTGAGCACCTCGTCGGTCGTCGGCTACAGCATGCCGAACTTCGTCATCGCGACCTTTCTGATCCTCGTCTTCGGAGTGTGGCTCGACAACTTCACCCAGGGCACGTTCTACTTCCAGATCGGGTGGCCGGGACGCTGGGGCAGCGTCGGCGCGATCTGGCTGCCGGCGTTCGCTCTCGGATTTCCGTACGCGAGCATCGTCGCCCGGCTGACCCGCGCGAGCATGCTCGAGGTGATCCGGCAGGACTACGTCCGCACAGCGCGAGCCAAGGGCCTGACCGAGCTCGTGATCACGATCCGGCACGCGCTTCGCAACGCGCTGATCCCCGTGATCACGATCCTCGGTCCGCTCGTCATCGGGATCATCACCGGCGGCGTCGTGATCGAGAACATCTTTGGCATCCCCGGCCTGGGCAAGGAGTTCGCGACGAGCATCCTGAACCGCGACTACAACATCGTCATCGGAGTCTTCACCGGATACGCGGCGCTGGTGGGCCTCGCCAACCTGGGCGTTGACCTCCTGTACGTCGTCATCGACCCCAGGATTCGTTACTAGGTGAACCACTAAGTGAACCCGCACAGCCAGCCAGACCGAATCTCGGCCCAC
>DASVEP010000093.1:0-11476 GCA_036380475.1 Candidatus Dormiibacterota bacterium | reverse complement strand
ATCGAACGCGACGGGCTCGTCGGCCACGCGGCCGAGATGGGAGAGATGCTGAACGCCGCCATCCACGAGCTGGGTGGCAAAGAGGTTCGCGGTCTCGGCCTCATGCAGGCGGTCGAGTTCGCCGAGCCCCGGGCCAAAGCGTTCCAGGGCGCATGTCTCGAAGCTCGCCTGGTCGTGAACGCGGTGGACGACAACTCGATCCGTTTCGTGCCGCCATTGATCATCACCGCCGAGCAGATCGATCGAGCCCAGCACACGATGCAGGCGGCGCTGAAGTGACCGCGACGAAGGGGGAGAGGCATCGAGCAATCCTCGACGTGGTCAGTAGGGGCGCTGTGCACACTCAGCAGGAGATTGCCGAAGCGCTCGCGAGGCGCGGGCTGCGTGCGACCCAGGCCACAGTCTCGCGTGACATCCAGGCGCTCGGACTGGTCCGCTCCGGGGCCGGCTATCGCAGCGCTGCAGCGCTCGTGCGCGAGCTCGTCCTGTCAGTCGAGCTCGTGGAACCGGTCGCAGTGATCAAGACGCCACCCGGCACCGCAAACATGGTCGCGCGCCGAATCGACGAGGCGGGTCTGCCCGGCGTCGCCGGCACGGTCGCGGGCGACGACACGATCATCGCCGTGCTTCGCCGTCGCGGAGCCGGCAAAGCGCTGAAGGAACTGCTCGCGAATGTCGGCTGACAAGCTTGTGCTGGCCTACTCGGGTGGGCTGGACACGTCGGTCGCGATCCGGTGGCTGAAGGACCAGGGCTGGGACGTGATCGCCTTCACTGTCGACCTGGGCGAGAAGAAGGACCTCGAGGCCATCCAGGCGCGAGCGCTCAAGACGGGAGCGTCCGCCGCGTACGTCGCCGACGGCCGCGCGCCGTTCCTTCAGATGTTCGTCTGGCCGTCGCTGCAGGCGGGAGCCGTTTACGAGAAGGAGTACCCGCTCGCCACAGCTTTGGGGAGGCCTCTTATCGCGGCGATGATGGTCGAGGTTGCGCGTCGCGAGGGCGCAAAGGCGATCGCGCATGGCTGTACTGGCAAGGGCAACGACCAGGTCCGCTTCGACGTCACGACCGCCGCCCTCGCGCCTGACCTGAAAGTGGTTGCGCCCGTTCGTGAATGGGGAATGAATCGGGACGACGAGATCGAGTACGCGAGCAAGCACGGCATCGAGGTACCGGCCACGGTGCGCTCGCCCTATTCGACAGACGAGAACCTGTGGGGCCGCTCGATCGAGGCAGGAATCCTCGAAGACCCGTGGGCTGAACCGCCGGCCGACGTCTACGCGTGGACTCGCGCGCCGCGCGACTGCCCTGACGAACCGACGTACCTGGAGATCGGCTTCAAGCTCGGTCTCCCCGTGTCGATCGACGGCAAGGCGGTCGATCCGCTCGAGCTCATCACCACCCTGAACCGCATCGGAGGCGAAAACGGCGTCGGCCGCATCGACCATCTCGAGAACCGGCTCATCGGGATCAAGTCTCGCGAGATCTACGAAGCGCCCGCGGCGGTGCTGCTGCTTCAGGCGCACCAGGCGCTCGAGGACATCACGCTGCCGAAGGAGGTGGCGCGATTCAAGGACATCGTCGCGCAGCATTGGGCCCAGATGGTGTACGACGGCCTTTGGTTCAGCCCGCTGCGCGATGCGCTTTATGCGTTCGTCGCCGAAACCCAGAGGCATGTCACCGGTGACGTCCGCCTCAAGCTCTTCAAGGGCTCGGCGCATGTGGTCGGTCGTAAGAGCCCCGCGCAGCTATATCAACACGCGCTTGCCACGTACGGCAAAGGGGACGTGTTCGACCAGTCGGCGGCCGCTGGGTTCATCAAGCTGTGGGGCATGGGCGTGCGGACGGCGGCGGAGGTGCAGGGCCGGCTCCATGACCGCGAGCTCAAGGGACTGCTCGGCGACGTGAAGAGGCTCGCGCCATAGCGTCCAAGGCGCGTCGAGGCGGCAAGCTGTGGGGCGGTTCCTTCGGCGCGGGCCTGCTGCCTGAGCTCGAACGTTTCTCTTCATCGCTCGAAGTCGACTTCGAGCTCTATCCCTACGACATCGCGGGCAGCATCGCTCACGCGCGCGGGCTGGCGGCTTCGAAGCTCTTGAAGCCCGCCGAGCTGAAGGCGATCGAAAAGGGCCTTCGCGCTATCCGTGACGAGATCGATGAAGGGCAGTTCGAATTCCTGGAGACAGACGAGGACATCCACACCGCCGTCGAGCGTCGGTTGACGGAGATGACGCCCGCGGGTGCAGCGCTGCACGCGGGCCGCTCGCGCAACGACCAGGTGGCGCTCGACCTTCGCTTGTACGCACGCGCGGCCGCCTCGGAGCTGACCGGTGCTTTGGCCGAGGTCATCGAGGCTCTCGCGACGAAAGCGGCCGGTCATGCCGGTTGGCAGATGCCCGGCTACACGCACCTGCAGCGCGCGCAGCCGATCACGGTCGGGCATCACCTGCTCGCGCACGCCGAGCCGCTGCTCCGCGACGCGGAGCGCGTTCGTCATGCCTATGACGCCGCGGACGGAATGCCGTTGGGGTCGGGCGCTCTCGCCGGCACGACGCTGCCTTTGCAGCGCCAGGTGGTCGCCAAGGAGCTCGGATTTCAGCGCCTGACCGCCAACAGCATCGACGCGGTTGCCGATCGAGACTTCGCGCTCGACCTCGTCTACGCCTGCCTCGTGACGGCGATCCATCTCAGCCGTCTTGGCGAGGACGTGGTTCTGTGGGCGACGGCCGAGTTCGGCTTTGTGCGTCTTGCCGACGAGATCGCCACCGGATCGAGCCTCATGCCGCAGAAGAAGAACCCGGACATCGCCGAGCTGCTGCGCGGTCGGGCTGGGCGGCCGATTGGCAACCTGGTCACGCTCGCCACGATCCTGAAAGGCCTGCCGCTTGCCTACGACCGAGACCTGCAGGAGGACAAGGCCGCCGTCTTCGCCACCGTCGACAGCGTCCTCGACTCGCTGGGGGCGGCCCGGCTACTTGTCGAGCACCTCGAATTCGACCGCGAGCGCCTGGCGGCCGCAACCGCGGACCCGGGGCTGCTGGCGACCGACGCGGCCGAAGCCCTGGTCGCCTCCGGCACGCCATTTCGGAAGGCATACGAGGAGGTCGGGCGCACCGTGCGGGCGGGGAAGCTGACAGCGCCGTGGGACGCTGAAGCCTCGCTTCGCAAGCGGGACCTGCCCGGGGCGCCGAACCCGCGGCGTGTCGCCGCCCGGGCAGCGGCGGTGCGCCGGGAAACAGGCCGCCTTCTCCAATGGGCCAAAACGCATCCACCCGCCCTGCCCATCTGAGTAGAGTTCCGGCTCGGATGCTACTTGCCGTCGACGTCGGCAACACCAATGTCACGCTCGCGCTCTTCGAAGGCGACCGGCTGGTCGCCGACTGGAGGGTGACCTCACACCGCGAGCGGACGGCGGACGAGGTGGCGGTTGAGCTCGGCGAACTCTTCAGCCTTCGCGGCTTCGATCTGGGCGTGGTCACCGGGGTGGTCATCTCGAGCGTCGTCCCGAACCTCAACCCGGCGTTGCTCGAGGCTTCGCGTCGGTACCTGAAATGCGAGCCGGTCATGGTCGGCCCGGGGGTCAAAACCAGCGTCCGCATCCGCTACGAGAACCCAAAGGACGTCGGCGCCGACCGCATCGCCAATGCCCTGGCCGCGTATACAAAATACGGCGGCCCAGTCGTAGTGATCGACTTCGGCACGGCGGTGACGTACGACGCCATCAACGCGGAGGGCGACTACCTGGGCGGCGCGATCGCGCCCGGGGTGGAGATTTCGCTTGACGCCCTCGTTTCGCACACGGCCATGCTGCGCAAGGTCGAGGCGGTGGCCCCGGATTCGGTGATCGGGCGCAACACAGTCACCTCCATCCAGTCGGGCCTCGTCTGGGGTTTTGTCGCCCAGGTGGAAGGCATGGTCGAACGCATGGTCGCCGAGCTGGGCGGGTCTGCCAGGGTGATCGCGACCGGCGGCCAGGCAGGGCTGGTTGCGGGCTTGACGCACGTCATCCAGGCCACCGATCCGCTTCTGACACTCGAAGGACTGCGGTTGATCTACCTGCAAAACGCGGACGGTGCCCGACACTAGAGGACTTGAACAACGCCGATACGCTAAACGTCTACCTGGCACCCGGCCTGGAGAGCAGCGAACTGACCGCCTTGATGGCCGAGCTCGGCCTCGAGGGACACCCGCTCGACGACCCGGAAACAATTGTCCAGCCGGCCTTGCTCGTACTGGCGCAAGGCGGGACCGCACCCGAGGGGCTGGCCGGAATGGCGATCGAGATCCCCGTGGACGCTTCGCGCGCCACCCTCGCCGAGCTGCTGCGCGTGGGCATGGACAACGCAGCCCTTAAGCACGCCCTCAAGCAGCTCGAAGAGCAGGCACACCGGCAGCACCGGCAGTTCGAGGAGCTGAACCGGATCGGGATTGCACTGTCGGCCGAACGCGATATCGGCAAGCTGCAGGAATTCATCCTCACGACCATGCGCCAGCTGACCAACGCCGATGGCGCGAGCCTGTGGCGCAAGACAATTGGTGAGGACGGCTCGTTGCAGCTGTTCCTTGCCTCGAGCCAGAACAACTCGATCGACAACACGTACCAGGCGTTCAAGGTGCCGGTCGACGAGAAGAGCGTTGTCGGGTACACGGTCACCGTGGGCACGAGCCAGATGTATGAGGACGCATACAACCCTCCGCACGGCAAGCCGCAAGGCGGTCGAGGCTTCGACCACCAGTTCGGGTACCGCACGAAGTCGATGCTCACGGTGCCGATGCGCAACTACAAGAACGAGGTCGTGGGCGCGGTCCAGCTGATCAATGCGAAACGCCGGTTCGACACAAAGCTGACGGTCGATAACGTGCCCGACGAGGTCGTGAGCTTTCGAGCCGAGGACCTCGAGATGATCGAATCGATAGCGAGCCAGGCCGCGGTCGCGCTCGACAACAAGGGCCTGCTCGATTCCATTCAATCGCTGTTCGACGGTTTCGTCCAGGCGAGCGTGACCGCAATCGAACAGCGCGATCCCAGCACCGCCGGCCATTCGGGACGTGTCGAGGCCTTGACAACCAGCCTTGCGCGGGCTGTCACCGAAATCGAGACTGGCATGTACCGGGATGTCTACCTGACGGAGGACCAGATGAAGGAGCTGCGGTACGCCTGCCTCCTCCATGACTTCGGCAAGGTTGGGGTGAGGGAGCACATCCTCATCAAGGCGAAGAAGCTCATGCCGGGTCAGCTGGAAGTGATCCAGTCGCGCTTCGACTTCGTTGAGCGCTCCGTGCAGCTCAAGTACGCGACCGACAAGCTGGAGCTCCTGCGCACCGGCGCCGGCGATGACGGGCGTCTTGCGGCGATCGACAGCCGTCTCGACGAGGAGTTGGGCCGCTTGCGCAGCTGGATGCAGGGCATCGTCGCCGCCAACGAGCCCACCGTGATGCCGGAGGACAAGGGCTCGGTGCTCGAGTTCCTTTCCAAGCAGACGTATGAGGACATGTCGGGCCGGCCGCATCCGATGCTGGATGAGCAGGAGTTCCGATTCCTTTCTATCAAGAAAGGCACCCTCGATCCGCAGGAGCGCCTGGAGATGGAGGCGCATGTGACCCACAGCTTCCATTTCCTGACCAAGATCCCGTGGACCTCGGTGATGCGGGGCATTCCCGAGATTGCGTATGGGCACCACGAGAAGCTCGACGGGTCGGGGTATCCGCGGGGGTTGACTTCGGCGGAGATTCCGCTGCAGGCGAAGATGATGACGATCTCTGACATCTACGATGCTCTGACCGCGCAGGACCGTCCCTACAAACGAGCCGTCACACGCGACACGGCGCTGGACATCCTCCATTCCGAGGCCGACGAGGGCAAGCTCGACAAGGACCTTCTCAGCGTCTTCGTGAACAAGCAGATCTACCAGGTGACCGCGGCGCGATGAGGGTGAAATTCTGGGGCACCCGCGGCACGAGGCCGACCCCGGGGAGGCGGACGCTTCGCTACGGCGGGAACACCACCTGCCTCGAGGTCCGCGACAAGAACGACAACCTGATCATCATCGACTCGGGCTCCGGCATCGCCGAGCTCGGTCGGGCGTTCGAGCAGTCTCAGCCCCTGCAGGCCCATCTCCTGATCACCCATACGCACCTGGACCATATCCAGGGATTTCCGTTCTTTCCTCCCGCGTTCGTACCTGGAACTCACCTCACGATCGTTGGACCTTCGGGCTCGGCCAAATCGCTGCAGGCAGCGTTCGCGGACCAGATGGATCCGGCGTACTTTCCGGTCCGACTCGATCACATGCCCGCTGAGCTGGAGTTCATCGAGAGGAGTCCCGGCGAGACGTTCGACGTGAACGGGCTGCAAATCACACCGCACCTCCTGATGCATCCCATCCCCACGTTCGGCTACCGCATCGACGAGGGATCGACGCGCTTCGTGTTCGCGACGGACAACGAGATCGCGATGTTTGCCAAGAGTGAAAACGGAAGCCTCAAGGACATGGCGAGCTGGTGCCAGGACGCGGACCTGCTCGTGCACGATGCCCAGTACAGCCGCGAGGAATACAAAACGAAGGCAGGATTCGGTCACTCGACCTACGAGGAGTCGCTGTCGCTGGCGGAGCAGGCCGGCGTGCATCAACTCGTCTTCTTCCACCATGACCCAGCGCATTCCGACGCGGATATCGATGCGCTCATCGAAGAGGCGCTGGGAAACCACCGGCAGTCGGGTGGCACTGAGATGGACGCGTTTCCTGCCGCGGAAGACCTGGAGCTGACCCTATAGCGATCGGCGTCGTCCCTTAGTCTTTCGACAACGTGCCAGACGAATTGGATGAGCCCGAGGTAATTCGGGACCGGCGGAAGAAGCTAGAACGCCTGCGCGCCTCTGGCGTGGACCCGTACTCGCGAGGGTTCAAGCCGACGCATTCGACGGCGATGGCGCGGGCGCTCCTCGGCGATGCCGAGCGCACGGAAGAAGTGGCGCTGGCCGGCCGACTCATGGTGAAGCGGCTGATGGGCGGTTCGGCGTTCGCCGACCTGCAAGATCAGGCTGGTCGCATCCAGCTGTTCGCGAGCCGCGACATCCTCGGCGAGCGCAACTTTGACCTGTTCGCCGATCTCGATCCGGGCGATCTCATCGGGGTTCGAGGTCCCATTTTTCGCACGCGCCGGGGCGAGGTGACCCTCGAGGTCCACTCGATCCAGCTGCTGACCAAGTCGCTTCGGCCGCTGCCCGAAAAGTGGCATGGCTTGAAAGACGTCGAGATCCGCTACCGCCAGCGCTACGTCGACCTGATCGCGAACCCCGAGGTCCGCGAAGTGTTTCGGGCGCGCACAAAGATAATCGCTGCGCTGCGAAGCCTCCTGGACGAACGAGGGTTTCTCGAGGTCGAGACTCCGGTCTTACAGGAGGTCCCGGGAGGCGGTCACGCGCGGCCGTTCGTGACACATCACGAGGCGCTCAACCGTGATCTGTACTTGCGCATAGCTCTGGAGCTGCATCTGAAGCGCCTCCTGGTCGGCGGCTTCGAGCGTGTGTACGAGATCGGACGAGTGTTCCGAAACGAGGGCCTGTCGCCGCGCCACAACCCCGAGTTCACGATGCTGGAGTGCTACGAGGCATATGCCGATTACAGCGACGTCATGAGGCTGGTCGAGGATATGGTCGTAACGTCTACGGCAGCAGCGGGCCGCGACTCGAAGATCACGTATCAGGGCGAGGAGGTCAACCTTGCGCCGCCATTTCGACGCGAGCGTATGGCCGACCTTGTTCTCGAACACACCGGCAAAGAGGCTGCCGGCAAGGAGCTCAACGACCTGTTCGAGGAGCACGTCGAGCCCAACCTTCGCGAGCCGACCTTTGTCACCGACTACCCGATCGAGATCTCGCCGCTGGCGCGCCGGCGCGATGACGACCCGAGGTTCGTAGAGCGCTTCGAGCTGATCATCCTCGGCCGCGAGTACGCGAACGCGTTCACTGAGCTGACCGACCCCATCGACCAGCGGCAGCGCTTCGAAGCTCAGGCAGCGCAGCGTGCGGCGGGGGACGTCGAGGCGCACCCGATGGATGAGGATTTCCTGCGGGCGGTCGAGTACGGCCTTCCGCCGTGTGGAGGTCTCGGAGTCGGCATCGACCGGCTCATCATGCTGCTGACCAACCAGCCGTCGATCCGCGACGTGATCCTGTTTCCAGTGATGAAGGCGGAGTCGTAGATAGATGCTGCCCTTGGAGCTGATCCGGAAGGACCCGGACCGGGTGCGTCGCGCCGCCCAACTGAAGGGTGAAACCGCGCCGGTCGACGAGATCCTTCGACTTGACGAGACGTGGCGTGGTTACCTGCACTCCGCCGAGACGATCAAGGCCGAGCAGAACCGTTTGTCGAAGGAGTTCGCGCAAAACCGAGACGCCGCGCTGAAGGAAAAGCTCCGCGAAATGGCCGACCGCAGCAAGGCCGACCTTGCTGAGGCCGAAGCTGTGAAGCGCCGGCTCGACGATTTGCTCCTGCGTGTGCCCAATCTTTTTCACGAGTCGGTGCCGGTGGGGGAGGGGGAACGCGACAACGTAGTCTTGCGTGAGTGGGGGTCGAAGGTCGATCTGGGTTTCACACCGCGCACGCACTTCGACCTTGGCGAGGCCCTCGGCATCATGGATTTCGAGCGCGCAGCCCGAGTCGCGGGCTCGAGGTTCGCATTTCTCATTGGTGAGGGCGCGCGCCTCGAACGTGCAGTGGCGCAGTTCATGCTCGACGTGCACACGCGCGAGCACGGCTACACAGAGGTGTGGGCGCCGCTGCTGGTGAACAGCGCCTCGATGGTCGGGACGGCTCAGCTGCCGAAGTTCGCCGACGATGCGTTCAAGGTCGACGGTCAGGACTTGTGGCTGATACCGACATCTGAAGTTCCATTGACCAACCTGCATCGCGAGGAGATCATCGACGTCGAGCGGTTGCCGCTGAAGTACACGGCGTACACGCCCTGCTTCCGCTCCGAGGCGGGGGCGGCGGGGAAGGACACGCGGGGTTTCATACGCCTGCACCAGTTCTCGAAGGTGGAGATGGTCAAGCTGACGACGGCGGAAACCTCGATGGACGAGTTCGAGAAGCTGACAGCGGATGCCGAGGACATCCTGCAGCGGCTCGGGCTGCACTACCAGGTGATGGTGATGTGCACCGGCGACATGGGTTTCGCGCAGTACAAGAAGTACGACCTGATGGCGTGGAGCCCAGGTCTCGGGCGATACCTCGAGGTTTCGTCTTGCTCGGTGTTCAACGACTTCCAGGCGATGCGGGCGAACATGCGCTACCGGCCGGCTCGCGGAGCGCCACCGCGCTTTGTCCACACCATCAACGGCAGTGGTTTGGCGCTGACGCGAACGATCGACGCGATCCTCGAGACCTACCAGCGCGCGGACGGAACTGTCACGGTGCCGGAGGTGCTGCAGCCGTACATGGGCGGCCTGGAAGTGATCGGCGCGCGCTGATTCCTACAATGGGTTGCCCTTCGGAGGGGTGGCCGAGTCCGGTTGATGGCGACAGTCTTGAAAACTGTTATAGGTGCAAGCCTATCCAGGGTTCAAATCCCTGCCCCTCCGCCACTCAAGAACAGATCTCCCCACCCGGCGGGCCGACCTCCCCGAGGGGGCAAGGAGGTGACGGCCGGTCCCGACGTTGAGGGGAGGTTAATCAGTTAGCCGATCTGCATTCCCGACGGCGACACGACGTACCACGGGGCTCCGAAGGCGCTGACTGCCTGACCGGTGGCATCGCCGGCCTTCTTGTCGTTGATGAACAGGTAGAGCGGGTGACCGCCGTACGTGACCTGGGTGGTGCCATCGGCACGCGTGGTCGTACCGAGCAACGAAGCATTCACGCCGGCGCCGGCCTGCGGAGCGCCGTTGGTGAGGACAGGCGGCCAGTACTGCACGCAGCTGGCGCTGTTGCAGCTCGACGCGGTGCCCTTGTCCGCAACGAACAGATAAACGGTCTGCCCGTTGGCGTCGACGAGAACCTGGCCCAGCTGAGTAGTCCCGATATTGATTGACGCGCCGTACGCGGCGGGCGCGGCCGGTGATGCGGCTGGCGGTGCTGCGACCGGTGCCGCGCTCGGGGCGGCGCTAGCCGGCGCCTTCGGTGCGCCGTAGGCGCCAGTCGAAGAGCCGGTGGTCGAGCACGCGGCCGCTATGAACGCGGCGGCCACCAGGCCGCCAGTGAAAACGAGTTTTGACGGCATGTGAGTTTCTCCTTTGTTGTTGTTGGTTGATTGGGATCAGTTGCCGACGGTCAGTCCATCGACGTCGATTTCGTTCGCGGCCGGCCCGGCCTGCCACGTGAGGTGTGACAACGGGCTGGTGGCGGGCCCGTGGAGAACCCTTCCGTCAAGGGCGAACTCCGATCCGTGGCACGGGCAAACGAAATGCTGTTTGCCGTCGTCGAATGCATACGAGCAACCGAGGTGCGGGCAGGTGATCGCGAACGCTCGCAGGGTGCCCTGGTCGCGAGTCAGGAAACCCCCAAACGTCGGATCGCCGGCCGCATTCTGCCCTCCACCGTCGGCCATGACAAAGGCCATGCCGGCGGGCGCATCGAAGCGCGTCGCCATGCCCTCTTTGAGGTCGGTGACTGGCGTGGCAAGCGCCACCCGAATCTTTCCCTTGGCGCGATTAGCCCCGCGTGGCGGAAAGATGTACACCGCAACCGGCGCCACCAGCACGGCGACGACTGTGGTCAAGAGCAGACCAATCCACCAGCCGATAAACGCTCGGCGAGTCGATGGTCTTGGCCTCGGAGACTCGATGCTCATTGCGCAAGCAACTACAGGCCTGCATTACATGGCCGTAACGGCAGCCGTAGTTGAGATGCGGATGAACCTGCTCACGTCCCTGGTCAACGCGTTTCGGCTGCCCGAGCTGCGCACCAAGATCCTGTTCACCGGTGGGATCCTGGTCATCTTCAGGCTCTTCGCCAACGTCGCCGTCCCAGGCGCGAGCCAGGCGGCGCTGGGCCAACTCTTCAACTCTCAGGCGCTGCTCGGGCTTCTAAACCTGTTTTCGGGAGGCGGACTGTCGCGCTTTAGCGTCGTCGCGATGGGCCTGAATCCCTACATCAACGCCACAATCATCATGCAGCTGATGACGGTGATCTCCGAGCGCATCAAGGAGATCTCGAAAGAGGGCGAGGCCGGTCGCCGCCGAATCCAACGCTGGAGCCGCTACCTCACCGTTGCCTTGGGCGCGGGCCAGGCTTACGGATTCACGGTGCTGTTCCAGAACACGACCCCGGCAATCCTCCCGCCGCTGGACTGGTTTCAGAGGCTCGAAATCGTGGTTGTGCTGACGGCCGGCTCGGTCCTTCTGATGTGGCTCGGCGAGCTCATCACCGAGCACGGCATCGGCAACGGTGTCTCGTTGCTCATCTTCGGCGGCATCATCGGACAGGGACCGCAAGGCGTAACCGCCGTGTTCAGCGCCCACACGACCGGGGGCGGTCTGGCGGA
>DASVEP010000092.1:0-2369 GCA_036380475.1 Candidatus Dormiibacterota bacterium | reverse complement strand
GACCTTCTCAGAAGCCTCCGCCACCCGCTCGACAATCTTTGCGCGCTTGGAGCCATCGCCGATGGTGACCGTGAGGTCTTTGACTTCGGCGGTCCCGCCGGTCTCCGATGCCTCGAACGACTTCGGCCGCACCAGCACGATTGCAGGCTTGCTGTTTGCGCGCATCGCGGCCATCTTCGCGCCGCCGAAGTACGGCACCTTGGCCACGAAGCCGCCCTCCGCCGTGGCGACGTCGCCGGCGTTGGAGATGACGCCTTTGCCCAAGCGCGCGGCCAGCCGGCCCGCGATATCGCGAGAGTCGGGCGTGAAAGCGAAGAGGATGAGGTCTGGCGGCTGCTGCTCATGAAGCGCCGCGAGGGCATCGGTCGCCGGCTCGGCGATGAATTCGTCGAACGCCTTGTCATCGCTGACGTGGACGACCTTGGCGCCGTGCTTTCCAAGCGTCGCTGCTGCTTCCTTTGCTCCAGCCCCGAGCGCGATTGCGTCGACATCGCCCAGCTCGCGCGCTTTCGCCATGAGCTCGAGCGCGGTGGCTTGCACCTTGCCCGCACTCATCTCGGCGTAGACCCAAATGTTTGCCATGGCTCTACACCACCTTTGCCTGCGCCAGGACCTGCAGGATCTTCTCTACGGCGGTGCCGTCGTCCTCGATGATGGCGCCCGCTTTGCGGGCTTCGGCGTCGGTGACGCCCGTGATCGTTTCGCCCGGCTCACCACGATCTACTCCGAGGTCGCCGAGCGTGAGCTGTTTGATCTCTTTCGAGCGCGCCGCCATGATCCCCTTCAGTGATGCGTAGCGCGGCTCTGCGATGCCGGCCGTGACCGTGATCAGCGCCGGCGTTGACGCCTCGACGACCTGATAGCCGTCGGACGTCTGGCGCTGGACCTTGATCGTCGAGCCGTCGATGTCCACCTTCTTGGCGATCGTGAGCTGCGGGATGCCGAGCAGCTCGGCAAGCATCGGCGGCACCACCCCTGTGCTGCCGTCATACGACTCGGTCGCACAGATCACGAGGTCGGGCGACTCGGATTTGATCGCGGCTGCGAGCACGCGCGCTGTGAGGAGGGCATCGGCCCCGGCGAGCCCGGCATCGCTGATGAGAACGCCACGATCAGCGCCCATGGACAGGCCTTTGCGGATTGCATCCTTTGCACGCTCGGGGCCCATCGACACGAGGATGACCTCGCCGCCGTGGGCTTCCTTGAGCTGCAGCCCTTCTTCGATGCCGCACTCGTCGCCGGGGTCGAGTACGACCTCCCGGTCGCGAGCCAGCGTGTGGTCGGGCTCTAGAACTGCGGTCGAGTTCGGGTCGGGGACCTGCTTGACGGTGACGACGATCTTCACGTGCTAGCCATTATCGCTGGGCCGAGAAAGCGTCATGGAACCGCTGGTAGTCCTCGGTCGTGTTGAGGCTTCGGAACAGATCGGGGTCGAGACCCTCGAGCCACGTGACGTCGAGCCGGTCGGCAAAGTCCGACGCTTTGAGGCTGCCGGCGTCGAGGGCGGCGGTGACCGCTGCAAGCGACGAGCGTCTGTAAGCCGCGCACACCGGTTCTGGCCTCCCGTCGATACGCGGCATGGCGGCGTCGCAGCCGCGCGCGGCGGCCACCGCCATCTCAGCGAATTCGCGCGTCACATAGGGCATGTCGCACGCGACAACAAAAGTGACATCGTTGCTTGCCACCGCCAATCCGGCTTCGATGCCCGCGAGCGGACCGCCATCGTGCTTGCGATCGAACACGAGCCGGTAGGGCACATGCTCCTGGACTTGTTCGGGCTCGGCAAACGAGACCACCACCTCGGAGAACGCCGGGCCGAGCCGTTCCACCATCCAGCGCAGGAGTGTGGTGTCGCCCACCTCGAGCCAGGCCTTGGGTCGTCCCATGCGGCGGCTCGAGCCGCCCGCGAGCACCAACAGAGTCGCCTGCATGACAACTATCATCGGGCTCGCCTTGCGAGCGATCGACTTTCACGTTCACCTGCCCACGCCGGAGTGGCTGGACGTCTCGATGAAGGGGTACATCGAGGCCGCCGAGTCGTACTTTCGCTCCAAGGTCGTTCACCGCTCGCTGGACGAGCTCGCGCGTGACTATGCCGAGCTCGATGTGCTGGCCGTGCTGCTGGCCTGGGATGCGGAAACCGCCACCGGGCGGCCACGCGTGCCCAACGAGCTCGTGGCTCGAGCCTGCCAGGACCACCCCAAATCGTTCACGGGGTTCGGCAGCGTCGATCCGCTGAAGGGCGGACGGGCGGTCGCAGAGCTAGACCAGATAACCGAGCTCGGGCTGAAGGGCATCAAGCTCCATCCTTCCCTCCAGGCATTCGCTCCTGATGACGAGCAGCACTGGCCGCTTTACGAAAAGTGCGA
>DASVEP010000091.1:0-3850 GCA_036380475.1 Candidatus Dormiibacterota bacterium | reverse complement strand
CTCTCGCGCATCAAGGGCTACGTTGAGGACACGGGCGAGGGACGCTGGACCGTGGAGGCGGCCATCGATGAGTCCGTGCCGGTGCCGATCATCGCCGAGTCCCTCTTCGCGCGCTTCCGCAGCCGCATGGAGAACACATTCGGCGACCGCATGCTCGCCATGATGCGCAACCAGTTCGGCGGTCACGCGGTGGTGACCGATGCGGCGGGAGAAGCCGGCAAGACTTGACGATCCCGCCGAATCCTCTGGCCGAGGGTCTCCACGACTATCGTGTCGCGGAGCCGGCGCTCATGGTCATCTTCGGCGCGACCGGAGACCTGAGCGGGCGCAAGCTGCTCCCTGCTCTCTACAACCTGGCCAAGCAGCGACTGCTGCCGGCCGGCTTCGCGGTGGTCGGCGCGGCGATCGACAACCTCACGGACGACACGTATCGCAAGCACGCCGCCGAGAAAATCGCGGAGTTCTCGCGCACGCAGCCTGTCGACCAGCAGGTGCTTCAGTCGTTCCTGGATTCGGTCTCTTACGTCAAGGTCGATTTCAGCAAGGCCGAAGATTTCAAGGCCCTCGCCCGCAAGCTCGACCAGCTGGACCACGCGCGCCATGTCGGCGGGAATCGGGTCTTCTACTGCGCAACGCCACCGTCGACTTACGAAACCATCGTCGAGCAGCTAAAGGCGTCCGACCTCAATGTGGGCGACGGGTATCACCGGATCGTTGTCGAGAAGCCGTTCGGGAGCGATCTCAAATCCGCTCGCGAGCTGAACAAGATCGTGCAGCGCGTCTTCCACGAGGATTCCGTCTTCCGCATCGACCACTACCTCGGCAAAGAGACGGTTCAGAACATCATGGCGTTCCGGTTCGCGAACACGATCTTCGAGCCGGTGTGGAACTGCCACTTCATCGATTCAGTGCAGATCACCGCGGCCGAGGAGATCGGCGTCGAGAACCGCGGTGCCTACTACGACAAGGCCGGAACGCTGCGTGACATCGTGCAGAACCACGCGCTGCAGCTGATGGCGCTGACCGCGATGGAACCTCCGGTCGCGTTCGAGGCGAATGCGGTCCGTGACGAGAAGGTCAAGGTGCTTCGGGCGATCCGCCCGATCGACGATGCCGAAATCGCCAAGGCCACGGTGCGGGGGCAATACACGAGCGGGTGGGTGCTCGGCGAGCACGTCAAGGGCTATCGCGAGGAGCCCAACGTCGCGCCGGGCTCGCTCACTGAAACGTTCGTCGCGTTGCGCCTGTACGTGGACAACTGGCGGTGGGCGGGTGTTCCGTTTTACATCCGCGCCGGCAAACGCATGCCGAAGCGAGCGACGGAAATTCGAATCACGTTCAGCCGTCCGCCGCACCTGACGTTCGGCCGGCAGGCGGCGCAGGAGCTCGACCCGAACGCGATCACACTCCGCATCCAGCCCGAGGAGGGCATCTCGTTGAAGTTTGGCGCGAAGGTCCCGGCCGCCGGCATCCGGCTGCGCAGCGTGGCGATGGACTTCCAGTATGTCTCTTCGTTCCTGTTCGAGGTTCCGGAGGCCTACGAACGGCTGCTTCTGGACTGCATGATCGGCGACCCGACTCTATTCACGCGCGCGGACGAGGTCGAGACCGCGTGGAAGCTCGTGGATCCGATCGAGGCCGCCTGGAGGGATGGCCGCCCTCCTCTGCAGCTGTATCCGTCCGGCACGTGGGGACCTCCGGCGTCGGCGAAGCTGCTCGAGGCCGAAGGTAGGGAATGGCACAGGCCATAAACCAATCCGGAGCCGGCACTCTCGACTGGAAAGGCGAGGGGGTCACCATCGGGCAGGTCCTCGACGCCCTCACGGAGATCAGGAGGAAGTTCGCTGAGGCGCAATCGCCGGACCTGGATCACCCGCACCCTCGCAACACTGTCATGTCACTCGTCGCCGTCGCTGCAAATGCGGAGGAAGAGGAGCGCGCGCAAAGAGAATGCAGGGCGATCGCCGCGCAGCATCCGTCGATGGCGATCGTGGTGCGGGGCCAGCTCGATGTGAAGGAGGGTCGCATCGACGCTTCCATCACTGCGCCTGCGCCGCAGCCGGTCACCGAGCCTGGCTCTGGAACCGCCGCGACTCCTCCGCATTACGAGCTCGTAACGCTGCATGTGCATGGAGCGGCTTCGTCGCACCTTGCCGCCTTGGTCGATCCGCTGCTGGTGAGTGGCGTGCCGACTTTCATCTGGTGGCTCGGGACTCCGCCTTTCGGATCGAAGGAGATTCGCGATGCGCTGTCGATCGCGGATGCGCTGGTTGTGGACTCGGCGCGATTTGCTCGTCCTTACCACTCGTTTCTCGGTCTCGCCAGCGCGAGCACGCATGCTCACCACCGCCTGGGGCTTGCAGACCTGCAGTGGGCTCGCCTGGATCCTTGGCGGGAAACCATCGCCCAGTTCTTCGCGCCGATTACCCGTCGCGCGTTTCTAAAAGGAATCGCCGAGATCGGTATCGATTACACGGGCGAGGGCCGCGGGAACCGGATTCCGTCCGTGGTGCTCATCGGCTGGATCGCGAGCGCGCTGGGCTGGAAGCTGCAGCGGGCCACGGGCGGCGCAGGAGGGGTGGTCTCAGCGCAGTTCGAGGCGGAAGGCTGGAGGGTCGTCGACGTTGCTTTCCGGCCGGTGGTCAAGCCGGGCCTGGTCGAAGGCGAGATCAGCACAGTCCGGATCGCGGGTGGTGCGGAAGGAGCTACGTTTCGGCTCTCGATCGCCCGCTCCCCTGAGCGGTCTCGACGCGCGGTCCCCGACATCGGCCCAGCTCGGTTTGAAGACCGGCATGCGACTGGCGGCGAGGACGACGCGGGGATGGAGATCGCGCAGCGCAAGGCCGCGCAGCATCGTGAGATGGCGTTCCAGAACCGCGACTCGCTCCACCACACCGCAACCGGCGATGCGCCGGGAGAGAGTGAGCCGCGGCGCCCGACGGTCTTCGTGCGCGAGCGCAGGAATCCGGACAGCTCCATGGTGCTGCTCACGCTGATCGACATCGGCGGAGCCGCGACGCTGCGGCACGTCCAGAGGATCGAAGGGAACGACGACGCCTCGTTGCTGGTGCAGGTGCTCGGGCTGGGCGCGCACGATGCCGTGTTCACGCGATCGCTGGTTGCTGGCGCGGAATTGATGCGGGCGCTCTGAGTCGTGGAGTTCACGGTCCTCGAGACGGCGGAAGATGTGGCCGCGGCCGCGGCGTCGGAGATTGCAAGCACGCTGGCCGATGGTGCGCGAACACTGGTGCTCGCCGGCGGCACGACGCCGAAGCGGTGCTACGAGCTGCTGTCGCGCCTCGAGGTCGCGTGGGGCCGCGTCACCGTCCTGTTCGGCGACGAGCGCTGCGTGCGGCCGGACCACCATGAAAGCAACTACCGGATGGCGCGGGAGGCTCTGCTCGATCGCGCCGCGCCCGCGACGGTGCACCGGATGCCGGCGGAGCTCGGCCCCGACGAGGCGGCCGGACTGTACTCGCACGTGGTCGCAGCGCTGGCGCCTCTCGACATCGTGCTGTTGGGGGTGGGGGAGGACGGGCACACGGCGTCGCTGTTTCCAGGGCACCCTGCTGTCCAGGCCAAGGGGTGGGCGATCGGCATCCGCGATGCGCCCAAGCCACCTCCGCAGCGGGTGACGCTGACGCTGCCGGCGCTTCAAGGCGCGCGTCGGGTGATCATCCTCGCCACCGGCGCCGGGAAGGCTGATGCGGTCGCGAAGGCAAAGCGCGGCGAGGTGCCATCGGGGATGATTGCGGGCGCGCGATGGCTGATCGACCGAGAGGCAGCAGGCCCCTCTCCCCGCAGGGGAGAGGGTTAGGGAGAGGGCGTTGACGAAGATCGAGGTCGTGCC
>DASVEP010000090.1:0-2924 GCA_036380475.1 Candidatus Dormiibacterota bacterium | reverse complement strand
GCCGGCACCGCGCAGAAAGTGACGCTGAACATGATCAGCACCGGGGTGTTCATGCGGCTGGGGCACACATACCGCGGCCGCATGGTCGATGTCGTGGTCGCCAACGAAAAGCTGCGTCGACGCGCCGCGCGCATGGTGCGGGAGCTGACCGGTGGTTCCGCTGAGCGGGTCGACTCCGCCCTTCGAGATGCAGGCGGAAATGCAAAGCTCGCGATCATGATGCTTCGCTCTGGCATCGGCGCCGCGGACGCGCGGGATCGCTTGAAGGCGGTCGACGGTAACCTCGCTGTCGCACTCGGCGAAAAGGCGGGGGCATGAGTACCTTGCTCCGCGGTCGAGTCCATGGGAACAGCTCGGCCGACGGTGTGCTCGTCGATGGCGACGTCATCACGTGGGTCGGGTCTGGTGCTCCACCTCAGCGTCCCGATGACGAGGTCATCGCCGGACCGGATGGGTGGATCGCTCCTGGCTTCATCGACCTCCAGGTCAACGGATTCGGCCGCCACGACGCCGCTGGTCGGAGCGACGACATCTCTGCCATATCCGAGCTGCTGCCTTCCACCGGGGTCACCGCATTCCTGCCGACGCTCATCTCCGCCCCAGTCGATGTCGGTGCCGCATTCGCGGCAGCCGTCGCCGCGGCCGAGTCCCCCGGCGCACGCGTGCTCGGTGCCCACATCGAAGGACCGTTCATCAACCCGGCCTTCCGCGGCGCCCACGATCTCGCGTGCCTGGCCGAGCCGAGTCCCGCCGCCGTTGACGTGGTTGTCAAGGCGCGGCCGCGGCTGGTCACCCTTGCGCCCGAGCTGCCTGGAGCGCTCGCCGCCGTCCGCCGGCTCACGCGCGCAGGCATCGTCGTGAGCGCCGGGCACAGTGGCGCTGATTTCGAGCAGGGCGGCCAGGCGATCGCGGCAGGAGTCCGGTTCGGGACCCACATCTACAACGCGATGCCGCCGGTTCATCATCGCCGGCCGGGCATCGCGCTGGCGTTGCTCCTCGATCCTCGCGTGTCCGTAGGTCTGATCGCCGACGGCGAGCACGTCCATCCGTCTGTTTGCCTGCAGGTCGTCCGGGTCAAGGGCGTCACTCGAATCGCGCTGACCACCGACCAGACCGCCGCCGCCGGCGCACCGGCGGGCACCTACAGCCTTACTGGCCGAACGGTTTTCAGCGATGGGACGGCGGTGCGGCTCGAGGACGGCACGCTGGCCGGAAGCGCGGCGACCATGGACGGCCTCGTGCGCCGGATGGCCGCGATTTCGGGCATGAACGCTGCGCGGTCGATCGCGATGGCGTCGACTGTACCGGCGCATGTTTTAGGCGAACGCGCGCTGGGGAGCATTCGGGCCGGCGCCTGCGCGGACATCGTCGTGCTGGATGGCGACCTGAACGTGATGTTGACGATGGTGGGTGGTGTGGTCCGCTTCCGAAAATGAGCCGCTTCCATGACGAGATCTGCGAGCAGCCGGAGGTCGCGATGCGCGTGCTAGAGAAGAGCGCACCGGCCGTGGACGCCATCGGCGCGCGCTATCACCAGGTTCAGCCGCGCGGCTTCGTAATCGCCGCAAGAGGCAGCTCCGACCATGCTGCCCTTTACGCGAAGTATCTGTTCGGAAAACGCAACCGGGCACTCGTTTCGCTCGCAGCGCCATCGCTGTTCACGCGTTACGGCAGCCCGCCAAAGCTGGATGGGCAATGCGTAATTGGAATCTCGCAGTCGGGCGCTTCGCCTGACGTCATTGCAGTGGTTGAAGAGGCCGCTCGCCAGGGCGCCATGACTATTGCGATCACGAACGAGCCCGACTCCGAGCTGGCCCGGATCGCTGAGCTTGTGTTACCGCTTTGCGCCGGCCCGGAGCGGAGCGTCCCCGCCTCGAAGACCTACACCGCAAGCCTGCTTGCGCTGGCGCTCATCTCGCAAGCGATCGACCCTGACCGTGAATTCGGAACCGCCCTGGCACGGATCCCGTCCAGCCTCGCTGGCGTGCTAAAGGCCGAGAACGAGGTCGAGGATCTCGTTCCGGCTCTGGACGAATCGCGAGCCATCGTGCTCGGACGTGGCTTCAACTTCTCGACTGCCGAGGAGGTCGCGCTGAAGCTCACAGAGACGAGCTACGTGCTCGCTCGCGCATGGTCGGTCGCCGATTTCGAGCACGGCCCGATCGCGGTGGTCGAACCCGGTTTTCCGGTTCTGCTGGTCGGTGGAGGTGGCTCAGTCCAGGCTGACCTGCAGGCCATCTCGACGCGACTGGTGGACTACGGATGCCGCGTGGTCGGTCTCTTCGACGGGACGAGCGCGCCCCAGGGCCTGCATGCCGCAGCCGTTCTCGACTCCGGCCTGCCCGAAGAGCTGACGCCTATGACCCTGGCTGTGCTGGGCCAGCTGCTCGCGCACCGGGTTGCCGTGGCGCGCGGTGTCGACCCCGACCAGCCGCGCGCCCTCCACAAGATCACTCGCACCTGGTGAGGACGGGGCGGCTGCTCGGCCTCGACATCGGGGGCTCGTCGAGTCGAGCCCGCCTGGTGGCGGACGGGCGAGTCGTCGCCGAGGTCGAGGGGGCCGGGGCCAACGTTGCCGTCCTCCCACCTGCCCTCGTCGAAACCAGGCTGAGAGAGCTCCTCGACGGAATCGGAGCGACACCGGATGCGTGCTGCGCGGGCAGCGCCGGTGCGGAGGTCCCGGTGGCGCGGGCCATGCTCGAGGAGCTGCTTGCATCGATCTTGCCGGGCTGCAAGATCACGGTCGTCCACGACTCCTACCTCGTCCTGGCCGCCGCCGGATTCGACTCGGGCATCGCTCTGATCAGCGGCACGGGGGCGGTCGTTTACGGCCGCAATCGTGAGGGCAAGGAGGCCCGGGCCGGCGGGTGGGGCTGGCAGATCGGTGACGACGGCAGCGCCACGTGGCTTGCGCGCGAAGCAGC
>DASVEP010000089.1:0-2053 GCA_036380475.1 Candidatus Dormiibacterota bacterium | reverse complement strand
GTCCCTTACCACCGCAGCAGCTAGACCTAGACGGGCTGGACTCCGTGCTTGCGGTCCGGTCGCGTTGACTTCCTGGTCGCATAGGCGCGATAACGCGCGATGAGCTTCGCGCGCAGGTCGGCGGGTTCCACGACGTCGTCGACGATGAGGTTCGAAGCCAGCTTGTAGAGGTCGACGTCTTCGCGATACTCGTCCTCCAGCTGTTTGCGCCGTGCGGCCCGCTCTTCTTCGGGCAGCTCGGCCAGCTTGTTGTAGAACACCGCATTCACCGCGGGCTCGGGCCCCATGACCGCGATCTGTGCGGATGGCAGGGCAATCACGCAATCGGAATCGAATGCCGGGCCGGCCATTGCATAGAGCCCCGCCCCGTAGGCCTTGCGGACGATCACAGAAATCTTCGGGACGGTCGCCTCAGAGACTGCGCTGATCATCTTCGCGCCGTGCCGGATGATGCCCCCCCGCTCGACGTCGGTGCCGATCATGAAACCGGGAACGTCGGCGAGAAACAGGAGCGGAATCTCGAACGCATCACACAACCAGATGAAGCGCGCAGCCTTGTCCGCCGAATCGTTAAAGAGCACGCCGCCTTTCTGCATGGGCTGGTTCGCGACGATGCCCACGGCTTGACCATCGAGCCGCGCGAACCCCGTGAGCAGCTCCTTGGCGAACAGCTTCTTGATCTCGAGCCAGCTGCCGTCGTCGATGAGTGCGTCGATCACCTTGCGCATGTCGTAGCCCTTGTTCGCCTCTTCGGGGATGAGGTCGGCGATTGGCTTCGAGCCCGCGCGCGGATCCTTGGGCTTGACCGCCGTGGGTCGCTCGCCCGAGCGCTGCGGCATGTAGGCGAAGTAGGCGTGCGCGAAGTCGATTGCCTCCTTATCGTCGGCGACAAGCGCATCGCCGCATCCGCTCTCCGTGCAGTGCATGCGGGCGCCGCCCAGCTCCTCGAGGCTCACCTTCTCACCGACCACCACCTCGACCATCCGCGGCGAGCCCAGGTACATGGAGGCGTTGCCCTCGACCATCACCACCACGTCGCAGAACGCGGGAATGTACGCACCGCCGGCCGCGGACGGGCCGAGAAGCAGACAGATTTGCGGCACCTGCCCGGACAGCTGGACCTCGTTGAAGAAGATCCGGCCGGCGTGGCGGCGCCCGGGGAACATGTCGATCTGGTCGGTGATGCGCGCGCCGGCCGAGTCGACGAGATAGAAAAGCGGGACCCGGATCCTCTGCGCGGTCTCCTGGATCCGCACGATCTTCTCTACCGTCCGCGCACCCCAGCTCCCCGCTTTGACCGTGGGGTCGTTGGCCATCACCGCCACCTGGCGCCCGTCGATGGTGCCGAGCCCGGTGACGACGCCGTCGGCGGGCAACTCGTCGGCCAGGACGTTGGCAAAGAGACCGTCTTCGACAAAAGAGCCCTTGTCGAGGAGAAGATCAAGCCGCTCGCGGGCGGTGAGCTTCTTCTGCTCGCGCAGCCTGGGTAGGTAACGAGTGCCGCCCTTGAGCGCGCGCTCCCGGAGCTCACCGTAACGCTTGTTGCTCATCTGCCTTTGAAATCTGGCTCGCGCTTCTCGAAGAAGGCGAGCACACCCTCTTTCGCGTCTTCGGTCATGGCGACTTTCAAGAGCTCGTCGTACAGGTAGTCGAGCGCGGGCGCGAAGTCCATGTCTTGCGAGCGGTAGAAGGAGTTGCGGCCCAGGCGCATCACCGCCGCCGACTTCTTCACCAGCTTGCCGGTGATCTCGCCGACCGCGGTGTCGAGCTGGTCGCGGGGCACGACTCGATTCACGAAGCCGATCGACTGCATCTGCATGGCCGTCCAGCGCTCGCCGAGCATCGCCATCTCCAGCAGGACCTTGCGGGGAAGGTTTCGAGACAGGACGGCCTGGATCATCGACGGCCACACGCCGACATTGATCTCCGGAGTGGCAAACGTGGCGGTATCGACCGCGACCAGCAGGTCGCACGACGCGGCGAGGCCAAAGCCGCCGGCAAGCGCATGTCCGTTGATGCGCCCCACGATCGGCTTGCCCAGCTCAGCCATCAA
>DASVEP010000088.1:0-3181 GCA_036380475.1 Candidatus Dormiibacterota bacterium | reverse complement strand
ATCGACAACGGCGACGGCAGCGCCACGGTGCCTGAACGCATGGCGATCGAGATGTTCTATCAGGACTGCGTGCCCGAGGTCGCTCAAGCCGCCGCACGAAAGCTCCGCCCGCAGTTCTGGAAGATCACCCAGGAGGTCACGCCGCTGCGCCAGTGGCCGGCCGTCCCGGCGAGCTACATCCTCTGCACCGACGACCGTATGGTGTCGCGTGAATACGCGCTTCGCTCCGCTCGCGCCCACCTCGGCGTCGAGCCCATCGAGCTCCCCGGCGGCCACTCGCCCTTCCTGTCCCGCCCTCGCATTCTGGCGCAAGCCCTGGTCCGCGCCGCCTCGAGCTAATCCGTAGCTACAGCCTGACAAACCGGGTAACCTTCGGCCCGGTGCCCAACTTGAACCATCTTTGGCAGCGTTTCCTACTCACCGGTGCGCTCGTCGTCGGCCTCGGGATCGGGGTCGCGGCGACCGTCTTCGGCTACAGCAACCTGAGCACGGTCGACGTCCATTGGTCGGTGTTCCACATCGATCGCGTGCCCTTGTGGACCGTGGCCCTGGTGCCCCTGGCGCTGGCCCTCATCGCCGGGACCCTCTACCACTGGATGGACGGGCTGCACCACTTCACCGAGCACATGCGACACCGCCACCGCGTCCACGAGCTCGAGGCCGAAGTCGCCTCGTTGCGGACCCATCTGGACCGCGTTCTCGAGATGCCCGACCATTCCGGTCAGCAGGCGAAAGCCAGCGACCAACCCGCACCCTTGCCTGAACCGAAGGAAGTTCCGCCCGAGCCTCCACACGTCGAGGCCCTGGAGCCCGCGGTCACCGTGCTGCCCGACCCACTGCCCGCCCCGACCAAGAACCATGCACGGCGCAAGAGCGGCGACCGGCGTAAGCGCCTCACTCTTGCCGTGGAACCGACGGCCGCCAAGGCCCACGCCAACGGCGACATCGCCGAACAAGCCGCGCCGACCGAACCAGCCGCCGAGGCCTGAGCTCCATGGCACAGAGCCGCCGCGCCGGCCGTCTTGTCGTCCCCCGGCAAGAAGCGCCCGCCGACAAGATGCTGCTCGAGCGCAGCGCGATCGAGGAGCTCAGCCACCACGCCGACCCGTGGCGCGTTCTGCGCATCCTTTCCGAGTTCGTCGAGGGTTTCGACGCCCTTAACGGCGTCGGGCCTGCGATTACGGTTTTCGGATCGGCGCGGACGAAGCGCGATGACCCTTACTACGCGGCCGGCGTAGCCCTGGGCGCCGCGCTAGCCCGACGCGGTTTCGCCGTCATCACCGGCGGCGGCCCCGGAATGATGGAAGCGGTCAACAAGGGTTGCCACGAGGCGGGAGGCTTATCCGTCGGCTGCAACATCGAACTCCCTCACGAGCAGCAGCTCAATCCCTACGTCGACCTTGGGGTCGAGTTCCGTTACTTCTTCGTGCGCAAGAACATGTTCGTCAAATACGCGCGCGGATTCGTGATCTTTCCCGGCGGCCTCGGGACACTGGATGAGCTTTTCGAGTCACTGACGCTCGCGCAGACGGGGAAGATCGAGCACTTCCCCATCGTCCTGTTCGGCACCGAATACTGGAGCGGTCTGCTCGACTGGATGCACAAGGTGGTGCTCACCCGGGGCGCAATGTCACCAAACGACTTCGACCTCGTCTGTCTGACCGACGACGTCGAGGAGGCGGCTGAGATGGCGACCAGGCCGCTCCCGCTGGAAATCGAAGAGACCCCGACTCAAGCAGGCGAACCCAAGGCAGAAGCCCGATAGCCGCCCTCGCCCCGGTCACGCCGTCGCTCGACTTCTTCTTCCTCACCGACGGCGGCCAGACGCCGGAGGTCGTGGCCCAGCGGATCGCGACCTTTCTCAATGGCGCCACCAAGACTCTTGACATAGCCATCTACGACTTGAGGCTGCAGGCGGCGCCGGCCTCAGTCGTGCTTGCCGCCTTTCAGGCCGCTATCAATCGCGGGGTGCACATCCGCCTGATGTTCAACCAGGATCACCCTGCCCACCTCACCGACCCACCTCCTTCTGAGGTCGACTGGGCTTTCGTCGATCAGCTCAAGGCGCTGGGCGTGGAGATCAAACCGATTCCCGGCGTGCCCGACCTGATGCATCACAAATACGTGGCACGGGACGCCGGCACGCCTCAGGCCGCCGTGCTGACTGGATCGACGAACTGGACTAACGACTCGTGGAGTCGCGAAGAGAACGTGATCTTCACGCTCGTCTCACCCGACGTCACCGCCACGTTCGCCGCGAACTTCGCCGAGCTGTGGACGAACCCGGTGGTCGCAGCATCTGGACGTATAAACGCACCCTGGCAATCGCTGGCCGACTCCACGCGCGTTCGTCCGTACTTCTGCCCCGGCCGTGCCCTGAAGCTGGTTCACGCGATGGCGAGGTCGATCGCCTCAGCGCAAAGCCGAGTTCGCGTCTGCTCGCCGGTCATCACCTCCGGCCCGGTCCTCGGCACTCTGGCCGAGATGGTCGAGCACGGTGGGGTCGACATTTGCGGTGTCTACGACGCGACGCAGATGGACCAGGTCCAGCATCAGTGGGGCGAGCAAACCACGTCGGCCTGGAAGATAACGGCCTTCCGCAGCATCATCGCTGCAACACAGTTCGGGTCCAAACGGTCCACGCCATATGCGGTCGGCTCGGTGCACGACTTCATGCACGCGAAGATCGTTGTGGCCGACGATTACGTCTATGCGGGCAGCTTCAACCTTTCGCACAGCGGCGAACAGAATGCTGAAAACGTGGTCCAGATCGAGAGCCACGCGGTTGCCGAGCTCTGCGCCGCGTACATCGACCGTATTGCGGCGAGGTATGGCGGAAGGCCGGTTCCCGGGGTCTAGACCGCTGCTGGGTCGCCGGGTGCTCTGGGCAAGCGCCATGGTTGCTGCGCTGCTGGTCGCGGGGATCCTGCTGGCCCTGCCGCGATTGCAACCGCAAACCGGAACGCTGCTGGTGGTCGGAGCTTCCCGGAGTGCGGAAACCATCGCCCCTATGACATTCAGCCTCCACGGCACCTCCGGATGGTCAGCTGTCGGCTCGGTGTCGGGGGCAGTCCCCGCCGCTCCGGAGCAGCGCGAGCTGCTGGCGGTGCAGGTCGCGGTAGGTGGCTACGACGCCATCCGCGTCGGCGCCGACCAGCAGCCGGTGCCGATCTCGGTGGTC
>DASVEP010000087.1:0-5550 GCA_036380475.1 Candidatus Dormiibacterota bacterium | reverse complement strand
GTCTTGGTCAGGACTTCAGGCATTCACACCCCGACCGGATGCCACACCGTCTTCATTTCCATGAAGGCCGTGACCAGGTAGGGGCTCATCTCACCGGGCGCCTGCTTCACCACCCGCTTGACGTTGTCTGCGGCCGCCTTCTCGACCTCGATCACCTCTTCCGCGGTACACCCGGCGACGTCGATGGCATTCACGTCCATGTGCGATGCGAGCCAGGGCAAGAGCTCCTTGCGGAATCCGCTGATCACATTGGCGACACCAGGAGGCAGGTCGCTTGTCGCAAGGACCTCCGCCAGCGTCAGCGCGGGGAGCGGATCCTTCTCAGGGGCGAGCACAACCACGGAATTGCCCCCGCACAGCGCCGGAGCCAGGCGCCGCACCAGCCCGACGAGAGCAGGTTGCTCGGGCGCAATCACCCCCACAACTCCAGTGGGCTCTGGGATCGTGAAGTTGAAATAGGGGCCGGACACTGGGTTGGTGCCGCCTATCACCTGCGCCAGCTTGTCGGTCCAGCCTGCGTACCAGACGAGCGCTTCGACCGCATCGTCCACCTCTTTCTGTGCAGCTCGTCCAGAACCGAGCAGATCGACGAACTCCGCGCGGCGACCGTCCAGCATCTCGGCGGCGCGGTAGAGGATCTGGCCGCGGTTCATCGCCGTCCGCGCGGCCCACCCGGTGACGGCGCCGCGTGCTGATTTGATCGCATCACGTAAGTCCTTGCGCGAGCCGCGAGGGACGTTGATGTTGCCGTCGAATCGAAAAGCACGACCGGACTCCGACCGCACGAACTCGCCGTTGATGAACAGCTTGTACGTTTTCCTCACGTCGATCCGGCCGTTTGCGCTTTTCACTCAGACGAGCTCCAGGTATGGAAGCAAGCCGTGCCGTCCGCCTTCGCGGCCGAATCCGGACTCCTTGTAGCCGCCGAACGGCGACGTCGGGTCGAAGCGGTTGAAGGTGTTTGCCCATACGACGCCGGCCCGCATGCGCTCCGCCATCCACAGAATCCGCGATCCCTTGTCGGTCCACACTCCGGCCGACAGGCCGTACGGCGTGTTGTTCGCCTTCTCGACCGCCTCCGCCGGCGTGCGGAAAGTGAGCACTGACAGGACCGGGCCGAAGATCTCCTCTCGCGCGATCCGGTAGGACTGCGAGACGTTGGTGAAGAGCGTTGGCGGGAACCAGTAACCGCGCTCGGGCAGCTTGCACTCCGGCTGGAACAGCTCTGCGCCTTCTTCCACGCCCGATTCGACGAGGCCCTGGATCTTCTCCAGCTGCGCCCTGGAGTTGATGGCGCCGATGTCGGTGTTCTTGTCAAGAGGATCGCCGAGGCGCAGCGTGCCCAAGCGCAGCTTCAGCTTCTCCAGCAGCGGCTCCGCGATCGATTCCTGCACGAGCAGCCGGCTGCCGGCGCAGCAAACGTGCCCCTGGTTGAAGTAGATGCCGTTGACGATGCCTTCGACCGCGGCGTCGAGCGGCGCGTCGTCGAAGACGATGTTGGCCGCCTTGCCACCGAGCTCGAGGGTGAGGCGCTTGCCGGTCCCCGCGAGCGAACGCTGAATCAGCTTGCCGACCTCAGTGGATCCGGTGAACGCGACCTTCTTCACGCCCGGGTGAGCCACCACGAGCGAGCCGGTCTTCCCGCCGCCGGTGAGGATGTTGACTACGCCCGGCGGCAGCTCCGCCTGCGTGCAGATGTCCGCGAAGAGCAAGGCCGACAGCGGGGTCGTCTCCGCGGGCTTCAGCACGACCGTGTTGCCCGCGGCGAGCGCCGGCGCGATCTTCCACGCGAGCATCAGCAGCGGGAAGTTCCAAGGGATGACCTGGCCGGCCACACCGAGCGGTCGGGCCTTGCGATTCGGAAAGGCCCATTCGAGCTTGTCGGCCCAACCCGCGTAGTAGAAGAAATGCGCGGCAGCAAGCGGGATGTCGACGTCGCGTGATTCCTTGATGGGTTTGCCACCGTCCATCGTCTCCAGAACGGCGAGCTCGCGCGCACGCTCCTGGATGAGGCGCGAGATTCGGAAGATGTAACGCGCTCTTCGTGCGGGCGCAAGCCGAGACCACTCATCGAAAGCCTTATCCGCGGCCTTCACCGCGCGGTCGACATCGACCTCGTCGGCGTCGACGACCTCCGAAAGTTTCCGCTCAGTGGCCGGGTTGATGGTCGGGAATCGCTTCTTGCTGTGTGGGGTCACCATCTTGCCGCCGATGAAGAGCCCGTAACGCGGCTCGATCTTGACGTGGTCGATGGACTCGGGCGCCGGCGCGTACTCGAAGGTCTGCTTCGCGAGCTCGGCGGTCTGGCGCTTAGCTATTGCCACTTGGTGTCCTGTCCCGGAAGGTCCTCGCATCTTCATCGGCCTAGCCGGCCGGGTGCCTTCGGCACCGAAGCCCGCGTCGAGGGCCCTGTCGCGGCGTCGTCACGCATCAACGATGCGCTCCTCCTTGCGACACCCTCTCCTTGGCTCCGGCCGGCGATGCCGCGAATATGCATCGGACCTCTGGTACATGACACCTGTCAGTCGATGGTGAAGTAGTCGCCTGACTGGTACACGCCGGTGCGTTCCTTCTGGATCTGCATCAGCACGTCGTTGAGGAGCGTGGACGCGCCGAGCCGGAAGCGCTCCGGCGTCATCCAGTCGGGGCCCAGCGTCTCGTAGAGCACGACCAGGTAGGCGATCGCCTGCTTGGAGGTGCGGATACCGCCTGCGGGCTTGAATCCGACCGGCCTGCCCGTCTCGCGCACAAAATCGCGGATCGCTTCCATCATCACCAGGCTCACGGGCAGCGTTGCGGCGGGCTGTATTTTGCCGGTGGAGGTCTTGATGAAGTCTGCGCCTGCGGCCATGGCGAGGATGCTCGCGCGCCGGACGTTGTCGTAGGTTCCCAGCTCCCCGGTTTCGAGGATTACCTTCAGGTGCGCCGATCCGCACGCCTCTTTGACCGCCACGATCTCGTCATACACCTTCTCGTGATCCCCGGAGAGAAAGGCACCACGATCGATGACCATGTCGATATCGTCAGCGCCTGCGGCGACCGCTTCTTTGACCTCGGCCAGCTTCACGTCCGTGAAGCTCTGGCCGGACGGAAATGCGGTGGCCACCGAGGCGACACGAACCCCGCTGCCGCGGAGGTGCGTTTTCGCCTCCGCCACGCGCGCCGGGTAGATGCAGATGGCGGCGACCGACGGAATGGTCGCGTCGCCAGGTTGGGGCCTGATGCCCTTCGCGCACAGTGCGGCCACCTTGCCCGGTGTGTCCGCGCCTTCGAGGGTGGTCAGGTCGATACAGCGGATGGCGAGGTCGAGGGCCCAGAGCTTCGACGCCTTCTTGATCGAGCGTTTGGCGAGCGACGCGGCCCGCTCGTCCGCCCCGACCTCGTCCACGCTACGTACGCCCCGCATGAGCGACCCTAGGTGCGATAGCGACAAAGCTGTGGAGGCGGCCATTCACCACATAGTAGGACGAGGCTGACGAGGTTATGGACACCACTCAGGCTTTGGAGTTGTGCTCGCTCGCGGAGGCCGCAGACAGCGGATTGATAGGCCTCGACGCGGCCGAGTGGCGCGGCCGGCTGGATAGCAGCGCCCCTGAGCTGCGATCGGCGCTCGAGTGGCTCCTCGAACGTGATCAGGCTGCAGCGCTGCGGATGGCGACCGCGCTGGCCGGCTTCTGGAGGATTTCCGGTCAGATGCCAGAAGGTCGGCTCTGGTTGGACCGCACGTTGGCCGTGGCCGATGCAAATGACCCCGCGCTGCCTCGCGCGCTCTACGAGGACGGAATGCTCGCCTTCTGGCAAGGTGACGCCGCGGCGATGTCGCTCTTCGAGCGAAGCCTGGAGTCGGCGACTCGCTTGCACGACCCAACCGGTGAGGCGGTTGCAATCTGCGGCATAGCGAGGGTTGCCTTGCGCGAAGGGGACCTGGAGCGCGCCCGGCTTCAATGCCGCGATGCTCTCGATCGCGTTCGCGGCACGGACGACAGGCTCGGCCGCTCCAACGCACTGCATTTGCTCGGAGTGTCAGCGCAAATGCGAGGAGACTTCATCGAAGCCCGCGGTTTCATGACCGAGCGCATGGAGTTGGCGCGACAGCTCGGCCACATCTCGTCTGTTGCTTCGGAGGCGTCCAACCTGAGCGTGGTGGAACGGCAGCTTGGCAACCTCGAGCGCGCACAAGAGCTTGCCCTGGAGTCACTCCAGCTGTCGGACCGGAGGGGCGACGAATGGTCGATCCCGTTTGACCTGAACTCCCTCGCCGGCATCGCTGCGGCCGGCCGGGATTTCGAGAGGGCCGCCAAGCTGCTGGGCGCCGCCGCTGCGCTCATGGATCGGATGGAAATGGCATGGCCTCCAGACGAAAAGCCGCACTTCGATCGGACAAGAGGGTCAGCCGAGGCGGCCCTGGCACCGGAGGTTTTCCGGGCGGCGTGGTCCGAGGGCGGGCAGATGTCGGCGTCCCAGGCGGTTGAGTTCGCCTCGGCCGCGCCTTAAGAATCAGTACTTCCGCTGACGACTTGACTCGGCGCCGCGCCTAAGCTGCGCGGCGATGCCAGCCAGGTACGACGCTGCCGGGATCGAGGTCGCCCGCCGCGAGTGGGGGCCTTGGTGCGCGACGCTGGCCACGACCACTGAGGATGCCGAGGCAGGGACCGCCGCAGCCGTGTCCTACCTCCAGGCGGGCCTGCCCGCCCACGTCGTCGCCGCCCTCCTGCAGATCCGGTTTGGATCGAAGGTACCTGCCTACCAGGGGCAGGTGGCGGCGGAGAAGGCCTACTGCGAGAGGGTTCGGGCGGAGATCGCCGACATGGTGGCGAGGAACTTGATATCCGCGGCGTCGGGCGCCGAGGTCGACAAAGACTTTGAGGCCAGGCTCGCGGCCATCGCAACGGCGGACCAGCCGCTGAGGCGAATCGCGGTGGCGCCGGCGGCGGCTACACAGGTCCCCACCGTGGCACCGGCCGTACCGGTCCCACCGGCACCTCCAGTGCCCGGAATCTCACTGCGCGAGATCTTCGCGGAGCACTCGGTCCTGATCCTTGCGGCTCTCGGCGCGTTCCTGCTCGTGGTGGCGACCGTCCTGTTCGAGCTGTACGGGACGGTTGGGCTGGGCGGCGGCATCCGGCTTGGCGCCGTGGTCGCTCTCAACCTCGTGTTCGCAGGTGCGGGCTACCTGGCCCACCGGCAGGAGCGGCTGCGGTCGGTCGGGAGCATATACATCGCGCTGGCGGCGGTGCTCTTACCCCTGGTCGGCATCGCCGCATGGACCTTCCTCGCTCTCGGGTCGCGAGGAATCACCGTCGACCAGGCGCTTGCCGTCACGGCCATAGCCTGCGCCGGCGCGTACGGCTTCCTTGCTCGCAATCTCGGCCTGCGGGCCTACGGCGAGATGGCCGGCGTTGCGGTGCTGGTCGCGTCGTGGGGATTGTCGGGCACCATCGCCGGCGACCACTGGCGTTCGATCGGGCTGGCGGTGACGCCCCTTGTGTACGCGGTGTGGAACAGGTTGCTGACGGACCGCGTCTTCTCGCACTTCCAGTGGTTCGCGCA
>DASVEP010000086.1:0-3505 GCA_036380475.1 Candidatus Dormiibacterota bacterium | reverse complement strand
GCGCCGCGCACCGCGGCCGCGGGGTGGCCGCTGAGCCGAACCTCTCCATTTCCCGTCACGCGTATCGCCGCGGCGCCGAAACCGCCCATCGCGATTCCAGCCTCGTGCAGCGCGGCCACGCCCGATAGGAGCGCAGCGCCGAGGGCGGCGGCGGCGGGCGGCGTGAGCGGCCCGCGGGAGAGGATAGTGCCCAGCGGCACGCCTTCGTTCGGCTCGACCGCCACCCACAGGCCGTTCGCCTCAGTGCCCCACGCAAGGACCGGCGCCAGGGCGGGGTGGCGATGCTCGGCGAGCCGCTGGATGCGCGGCACGGCGGCCGCAGCTTCAGCTGCCGGCGCGTTGATCTCGTGCACGACCGCAGCCTTGCCGTTCTTCAATACGGCTTTCCAGCCCTGTCCCGCGCCGGGTGCCACAAGTTCGATCAGCCTCGGCTTCGGCTCGCTCTCCGGCATAACGGGTGCATGGTACCCTTGCGGCACATGGCTTATGTCATCGTTCAGCCGTGTGTCGGGGTCAAAGATGCCTCATGTGTAGAGGTTTGCCCCGTCGACTGTATTCACACCGACGACGCGGCGACGATGTATTTCATCGATCCGGATGAGTGCATCGACTGCGGCGCTTGCGTCGATCCGTGCCCTGTGGACGCCATCTTCCCCGAGGACGAGGTGCCCGAGCAGTGGCGCGAGTACATCAAGATCAACGCCGACTATTTCAAGAATCGGCAGTAATCACGCGGGACCCTCTCCCCGACCCTCTCCCCAATTGGGAGAGGGGGCTTAACGCTCGCTAGTGGCGAGGTATGCCGTAACCCTCATCCCGGGGGATGGGGTGGGGCCCGAGATCTGCGATGCCGCCGTGCGCGTGATCGAGGCGACGGGCGTCAAGTTCGACTGGGACGTCCAGCGCGCCGGCGAGGCTGCCATCAAAGAATTCGGCACGCCGCTGCCCGAGCCGGTCCTCGCCTCGATCCGCAAGAACAAGGTCGCGTTGAAAGGGCCTATTGGGACGCCAATCGGTTCGGGCTTCCGGAGCGTCAACGTGGCGTTGCGGCAGGAGCTCGACCTCTATGCGCTCGTGCGCCCGGTCAAGGCTTACAAGGGCGCGCGCAACCTGCGCGACGACCTCGATTTCGTGATCGTGCGCGAGAACACCGAGGACATTTATGCGGGGATCGAGTTCGAGCAGGGCTCGGCGGACGCAAACCACCTCATCGAAGAGATCTCCACTCTCTCGAAGAAAAAGATCCGTGCCGACAGCGGTCTTTCGATCAAGCCGGTATCGATCAGCGGATCCGAGCGCATCGTGCAGTTCGCATTCGACTACGCGCGCAAGAACAAGCGCCACAAGGTGACGGCGGTGCACAAGGCGAACATCCTGAAGCACACCGACGGTTTGTTCCTTGCCGTTTCGCGCAGGGTGGCCGAACGCAACCCGGACATCGAGTTCGAGGACCGCATCGTCGACAACATGTGCATGCAGCTGGTCCTGCGGCCTCGGGAGTACGACATTCTGTGCTGTCTGAACCTTTACGGCGACATCATCTCCGACCTCGGGGCCGGCATGATCGGCGGCCTGGGGCTCGCGCCTGGGGCGAACATAGGCACCAACGGGGCCGTGTTCGAGGCGACGCACGGCAGCGCGCCCAAGTACGCAGGCCAGAACAAGGTGAACCCGATGGCCGTGATGCTGTCCGGGGTGCTGATGCTCCGCCACCTGGAGGAGGCGCAGGCGGCCGACGCGCTCGAGTCCGCGATCGCCAACGTGATCGCGGAGGGGAAGAGCGTCACCTACGACCTGAAGGAAAAGCGCGACGACCCCACCGCCGTGGGCACGAGCCAGGTCGCCGACGCGGTCGTGGCGCAGCTCGCAGCGGGTGCGTAGACCGTTGAAACAGACGGCGGCCCTCTTCGCGGTCAGCCTGCTCGCCGCCTGCTCGAGCGGGTCTCAGGCGGTCGTGCGTCCATCCCCGGTCGCGATCGCGCCGCTGATCGGCCCCGCGTTGGACCGGACCGACCAGCCTTCGTTCTCCTACCGCACCGGCCGGCCGCCGGCGCTGAGCCTGCAGGAGCTGTTCCATCCGACGTACCTCGTGCCCGCCGATCCGTCGATGGTGCGCACCATGATCGTCACTGGCGACATCATTCCGGCCCGGGGAGTCGCCTACTTCGCGGCCGTCAAGCACGACTACCTGTGGCCGTTCCGGCCGACGGCAGACTTCACGAAGAACGCCGACATCACGTACATAAACCTGGAGGCGCCGCTGATCGCCGGCTGCCCGGTCAGCCCTGCGGAGAGCTTCACATTCTGCGGTGATCCTCGATTCGTGAACGGGCTGACGTTGATGGGCGCCAAGGTCGCGAATCTTGCCAACAACCACCTCAGCAACTACGGCGCGGCCGGCGTCACCGCCACCGACCAGCTTCTGAACAAGAATGGGATTCTGACGAGCGGCCTCGGGCCGGTCGCGGTGATCGATGTTCGCGGCATCAAGTTCGGCTTCATCGGCTTCAACGGCGTCGGACGCGCAATCGACAAGACCGCGCTGCAGCAGGGCATCGAACGCGCGCGACAACTCGCGGACGTCGTGGTCGTGCAGTTCCACTGGGGCAAGGAGTACGAGCGCCAGCCGATGGCCGATCGTGGGGTCCCGACACCTGATGATCCAGTCGCGATCGGCCACGCCGCGATCGATTGGGGCGCCGACATCGTGATCGGAAACCACCCGCACTGGTACCAGGGTGTGGAGGTGTACCACGGCAAGCTCATCACCTACGCACACGGGAATTTCATCTTCGACCAGATGTGGTCAGAGGAAACTCGCGAGGGCGTGATCGGCACTTACACGTTCTATGGCACGCAGCTCGTCGCTGCGTCGTGGAAGCCTGTTCGCAGCTATGACTACGGACAGCCGGTTTTCATGAACGCGAAGGACTCGACCACGGCGATCACGACGATGGAGGCGGCCAGCGACCAGCTCGCGGCGCGTCTCGGTGAGGCGACGACGACTCCGATTCCCGCCATGCCACCGCCACCGGCTTACGCGCCGGAGCACGCCCCCTAGCTCCCCCTCTCCCTGAAGGGGAGAGGGTTGGGGAGAGGGGCGTGAGATAGAATCTCAGCCAACTCACCCAGGGGGTCCATCGCCGTAGCCAACGTCTCAGCACGAGATCTCCAACGGATCCGCGGGCGCCGAAGGCGCCGTCGCGACAGATTTGTTTTCTTCGCCACCATCACGCTGCTGGTTGCCGGCGGGGTGTCGAGTGGATTCGTCCTGGCGAGCCGGCCGGTCGGCTCAATCTTCACAGCCCAGCACACAAAGGTCGCGACCAATGCGCAGGCCGCTGTGGAGGCGGCCCCGCTGCCGGCCAACTTCGACAGGTTCGAGTTCTCGAACCTCTGGCTGGCGATCAATAAACAGCCTTCGCTACCGATTCATGGGCAGGCCGCGTATCTCGTCGACCTCGACGCTCGTGAGGTTCTGTGGGCGCGCGACCCCGAAACTTCG
>DASVEP010000085.1:0-9575 GCA_036380475.1 Candidatus Dormiibacterota bacterium | reverse complement strand
AACGTCCACTTCGCGATCATCGACGGCGCCGGCACCGATGCGAACGGCAACGACCTCAAGCACCCCAACGTCGAGTCGCTCTTCTTCAGCGAACAGGACGCAGGCGCCATGGTGGGCGTGATCGCCGGCATGCTCGAGAAGCAGGGCAAGGCAAAGAAGAACGGCGGCGTCATCAGCGCTGTCGGTGGCATCAGCATCCCGCCGGTCAATCACTACATCGCCGGCTACAAGTGGGCCGCGACACTGGAAGACCCCGGGATCAAGGTCCTGGTCGGGTACTCGAACGACTTCAACGACCCCGCCAAGTGCAAGAACGTCGCTGCCCAGCAGATCTCAGCGAAGGCGGACGTCCTGTTCCAGGTCGCGGGCGGCTGCGGCCTTGGGGTGTTGCAAGCGGCCGGCCAGGCGGGCGTGTACAGCATCGGCGTCGACGCCGACCAGAAGGACGCCGACCCCTCAGTCATCGCGAGCGCCCTCAAGAAGGTTGATGTGGCCACTTACACCGCAATCCAGAACGTGGTCAACAACAAGTTCCAGGGTGGAGCGTTGACATTCAACATCGCCAACGATGGCGCCGGATACGCCATCGACAACTTCTCGCTGCCGGCCGACATCCAGACCGAGCTCGACAGCGTCAAGGCCAAGATCAAGGCGGGCACCCTGACGCCGCCCGCCGACATCCCCGCGTAATTGGACCCGAGGCGGGCGCAAACGGTGCGCCCGCCTTATTTGACGGCGGCCGCTTGATCCGATAGGAAAGTCAGTGGCAGCATCTTCGGCCACCCTGGGCAAGACGCCCGGACCGCGCTTACCGAGCGGCCTGCGAAGAGTTGCGGGCGGGTTCGCGGTACCGGTCGGATCTGTCGCTTTCGCGTTCATCATCGGCGCCGTAATCGTCGTCGTCACCGGCGGCGACCCATTCAAGGCGTATGCGGGCCTTCTTTGCGGCGGTTTCGGCCTTGCTTGCGCCAACGGCGAGAACTCAGCTCTTCAGATCTCGACCACGATCGTTTTCTTGACCCCGCTGCTCATGGCCGGCGTCGCCGTCGCGCTTCCATTTCGCGCTGGACTCTTCAACATCGGCGCCGAGGGTCAGTTTCTGGCCGGCGCGGTGGCCTGCACCATCATCGGGGTCAAGTTCAGCAGCCTGCCTGCTCCGATTCTCCTGCCGATGGTGCTGCTCGGCGGAATGGTGGCGGGTGCGATCTGGGCCGGCGTTCCCGGGGTGCTAAAGGCCACCGTCGGCGCACACGAGGTGGTGACCACCATCATGCTCAACTACGTCGCCCAGTGGTTGATCCGCTATCTCATCGTGGGCGGGCCGCTGCAGCTGCCGCACGGATTCTCCGCTTCTCCGCCGATTGGAGTTGGGGCGCGACTTCCATCGTTCCTGCCCAACGACAACACGCTCATCATCTTCGGGCTGCCGGCGGGCGTGTACCGCGTGCATACAGGTTTGATCATCGCGATCGCGGCGCTCGCGCTCTTCGCGGTACTTCTGTGGCGGACCGCGCTCGGCTACGAGATCCGGGCCGTTGGGCAGAGCCAGAAGGCCGCTCGATATGCGGGGATAAACGTCTCGCGCACGATCATCGTGACCATGGTCATCGCCGGCGCGTTCGCCGGCCTGGCGGGCGCAATCCAGATCGCGGGGGTCGATCACAACCTAACCGACAAGTACTTCAACGACACGACCGGCTTCGACGCCATCGCTGTAGCGCTTCTGGGCCTTGGCAGCGCGGTTGGGATCCTGTTCGCATCGATCCTGTTCGGAGCCCTGCACGCCGGTGGCTCGGTGATGCAAGCGGACGCCGGCATCTCCAGCAGCCTGGTGCAGGTCTTGCAGGCGCTGATCCTTTTCAGCATCGCGGCCAACTTCCTGCGAGTCCTGCGGGTGCGCTTCCCCACGTTTGGCAGGCGGCCGCAAGCGCCTGCGCCTGAGACGGCCGGCGCGACACTGATGACGGAATCGGCCAAGGCGCCCCCGAGCGAAAGCACATGAGCTTTCTGACAGACATCGGACACGTTCTTCTCACCGCCGACCTGTGGCGGGCAGCCCTCGAGGCCGCCGTTCTGCTGCTCCTGCCCGCGCTTGGCGGGGTGATTTCAGAACGCAGCGGAGTCGTCAACATCGCGATGGAAGGCATGATGCTCACCGGAGCCTTTTTCGCGGTGGTGGCCGACCTCGCGTGGCAGAACCCGTGGCTTGGGGCGCTGATCGGCATCCTGGCCGGCGGCCTGATGGCTCTCATCCACGCCGTGGTCTCGATCCGCTTTCGGGCGGACCAGATCGTCAGCGGAATCGCCATCAACATCTTCGCGGCGGGATTGACGCTCTTCCTGGTCCAGCGGATCTACGGGCTGCAGGACGTCGGCCACGTCGGGCAGTCAAGCCTTCTGCCCTACATCAACATCCCGCTCGTCGACCAGATCCCATTCTTGGGGCGCGTCCTCTTCCAGCAGAACGTAGTCGTCTACGCCGCCATCATCCTGCTGGTCCTCGTGCAGATCGTGCTGTTCCGTACCCGGCTCGGGCTCCGAATTCGTGCGGTTGGGGAGCATCCACAAGCCGCGGACACCGCGGGCATCAACGTGTACGCAATCCGATACGGTGCTGTGATCACAAGCGGTCTGCTGTCGGGGCTCGCCGGCGCCTTCCTGGCCATCGGGATCTCCAACACGTTCGTGCCAAACATGACGGACGGGCGCGGGTACATCGCGCTCGCGGCGATGATCTTCGGCAAGTGGAGGCCGCTGGGCGCATTCGTCGCCTGCCTAATCTTCGGTCTAGGCCAGGCCATCTACGACGCCAACTCGGTCATCCACGTATCGCAGTACCTGCTGAGCATGCTGCCTTACATCCTCACCCTGGTCGTTTTGGCTGGGGTAGTGGGACGGAGCATTCCCCCTGCAGCCGACGGCCTGCCTTACGCGCCGGAGAACGAATGAGCACGCAGCCCACTGAAAAGCTCGCGGTCGAGATGCGAGGCATCACGAAGGCATGGCCCGGCGTGGTCGCAAACGATCATGTCGATCTCTCGGTCCGCGCGGGCGAGGTCCATGCGTTGGTCGGAGAGAACGGCGCCGGCAAGTCGACGTTGATGAACATCCTGTACGGCCTGGTGCGAGCCAACTCCGGCGAGATCATCGTCAACGGCACTCCTGCGCGCATCAACGGACCTCGTGACGCCATCTCCCTCGGCATCGGAATGGTACACCAGCATTTCATGCTCATCCCCGTCTTCACGGTGGGCGAGAACATCATGCTGGGCCGCGAACCGGTGGCCGGCCCGGGCTTGTACGACTACGGGCGCGCACGCAAGGAGATAGCGGACCTCACCAAGAGGTACGGTCTCGATCTCGATCCGGACGCCCGCACCGGCGACCTCCCTGTCGGGCTGCAGCAGCGGGCGGAGATCGTCAAGGTGCTCTATCGCGGAGCGAACATTCTCATCCTCGACGAGCCGACCGGCGTGCTGACGCCGCAGGAAACCGACGAGCTGTTCGTGGTCTTGCGCGGCCTGGTCAAGGAGGGCAAGACCATCGTGTTCATCACCCACAAGCTGCGAGAGGTCCTCGCGATTTCGGACCGAATCACGGTGATGCGGCGCGGAAAGGTGGTCGGCCATCTCACCACCAAGGACACCAACGAGCAGGAGATCGCCACGCTGATGGTCGGGCGCGAGGTGCTGCTGCGGGTGGACAAGAAGCCGGCGAATCCGGGCGCGGTCACCTTTCGGGTCGAGAACCTCACCGCCAACTCGGATCGTGGCGTCCAGGCCCTGCGCGGCATCTCCTTCGATCTCCACAAGGGCGAGATCCTGGGGATCGCGGGCGTGGAGGGGAACGGACAGAGCGAGTTGGTGGAGGTGCTTGCCGGCACGCGCCGGCCGACTGGAGGCAAGGTCCTCCTCGGCGACAACGATGTCACCACGGCCGACGCCAGGGAGGAACGCGAGGCCGGGGTCGGTCACATTCCGGAAGACCGCCGCGGTGTGGGCCTCGTCTTGAACTATTCGATCGCCGACAACCTCATCCTCGGACGCGAACGCTCGGCCCTCTTCAGCTGGCGCCACTTGCTGCTGCGCCTCGACGCAATCCGCGCCTGGGCTCGCCGGCTGGTCAAAGAATTCGACATTCGCACGCCGAGCATCGAGACCCAGGCCCGGGCCCTGTCTGGCGGCAACCAGCAGAAGATCATCGTCGCCCGCGAGATGGCGAGCAATCCCAAGGTCCTTCTGGCTGCGCAGCCGACGCGCGGTGTAGACATCGGCGCCATCGAGTTCATCCACCGCCGCCTCGTGGCCGAGCGTGACGAAGGCGCTGCCATCCTGCTGGTCTCAGCAGAGCTCGACGAGATCCGTTCGCTGTCCGACCGCATCGCCGTGATGTACGAGGGACGGATCGTCAGCTTTGAGCCGGCGGACGCGCCGGAGGAGCGACTCGGCCTGCTGATGACAGGCGGCGGCGGCAGCGGCGAGCGAACCGGAGCAGCCTGACGGCTTAGATCGATTCCAGCAGGGCCGCGAGCTCGCCGATGCTCGCGATGCGGTGCCACCGTCCGTTGGGAATCGAATCCTCGGGCACGTTTTCGTGATGCCACGTGAGCGGATACGGGATGTGCACAGCGCGAGCGCCGATGGCAACCACAGGCGCGATGTCGGAACGCAGCGAGTTGCCTACCATGACGAACTCCTCGGGCTCGATATGGCGGCGCCGCAGCACCCTGCGGTACATGTCGTCGTTCTTCTCGCTCAGGATCTCGACGCCGGCGAAGAGTTCTGCGAGGCCCGAGCGAGCGAGCTTGCTCTCCTGGTCGAACAGGTCACCCTTGGTGATGAGCAGCACCTCGTAACGGCGGCCCACCTCCTTCAGGGCTGCCTCGACTCGGTCGAGCAGCTCGGTCGGCTCGGCGAGCATGCGCTTCCCCCAGCCGAGGATGACCTCGAGGTCGGCGGTGGGGATGCGGCCGTCGGTGACCTGTATTGCCGTCTCGATCATCGAGAGCGTGAACGCCTTGACCCCATAGCCGTAGAGGCTCAGGTTGCGCATCTCGACCTCGGACAGATGGCTGTCCACGTCGGCGTCGGGCACGTGGCGGCGCAGGAGGTCGCGAAGGGCGGTCTGGGTCAGGTGGAAGCGTGTTTCGTTGTGCCACAGCGTGTCGTCGCCGTCAAACGCAACGTACCTTATTGCCAAAGTGTCCCTCCCCACCCGGCCTGCGGCCGACCTCCCCGCATGGCGGGGAGGTGAATGATATCCGGGTAGCCAAATGCCAAAAAAGAAAGCCGCTCTAATCCGGCCACGAACCGGCACCCGCCGCCAGTACTCGACCGGCGACGCCGATATCGATCGAAAGCTGACCGCCCTGGTCGACGAGCTGAAGCTCTCCCCGATCGACGCACGCTCGACCTACGAGCTGCTCGTCACCGCCATCCGCATGGCGAGCGAACCCCTCAGCCGGCTCGATCGCAAGCTCATCAACGCCTCCGTCAAGGAGATGCGGTACGCGTTCAACGTCTTCTCGAAATACCGCGACCGCAAGAAAGTGAGCGTGTTCGGCTCGGCGCGGACCCCACCTGATGACCCTAACTACCAGCTGGCCAAGGTGCTCGCCATGCGCATGGCTGAAGCGGGCTGGATGGTCGTGACCGGCGCCGGCCCCGGCATCATGAGCGCCGCGAACGAAGGGGCAGGACAGGAGAGCTCGTTTGGCGTCAACATCGTCCTTCCTTTCGAGGCCAAGCCCAACCCTTTCATCGCCTCCGATCCCAAGCTGATCAACTTCAAATACTTCTTCACGCGAAAGCTCATGTTCATGAAGGAAGCGGAGGCTTTTGTCCTTTTTCCGGGCGGCTTCGGAACGCTGGACGAGCTGTTCGAGCTGCTGACCCTGAGCCAGACCGGCAAGAGCGACCTGCACCCCATCGTGATGATCGAGGCCGGCAATGCCGGGTACTGGCCGGAGGTCGATAGGACGCTGAAAGAGGCCTTGCTCACGCGCGGCTACATCGATCGCGATGATGTGAGGCTGTACCACATCACGGAATCCATTGACGATGCAGTCGCCCACATTCAGCACTTCTATCGCGTCTATCACTCGCAGCGGTATGTCGACGGCAAGCTGATCCTGCGGCTCAACACCGATATTGCGAACGAGAAGATCGCCCAGCTCAACCAGGAGTTCAGCGACATCCTGCGCGCCCCGATCGAGCGCACGACAGCGTCTTCCAGCGAGAAGCAGGACGGCGACGTGCCCGACCTACCGCGGTTGAGGCTTGACTTCGATCGCAGCCACTTCGGCAGGCTGCGGACGCTCATCGACCGGCTGAACGATTGAGCTTCGATCACGAGCAGTTCAAGGTTCGGATCCAATGGATGTGGTCGCAGGGCGACTACTCCACCCTCGCCAAAGTCCTCCAGCCACACTCCGAAGCGCTGGCGGAAGCATGCGCGATCAATCCGGGCGAGCTCGTCCTCGATGTCGCCGCAGGCAACGGTAACTTTGCCCTCGCCGCAGCCCGGAGAGGCGCCATCGTCACGGCCACCGACATCACCCCGAACATGGTCGAGCTTGGCCGCGCCCGCACCGCCGCGGTGGAGAACATCTCATGGTCCGAGGCAGACGCAGAGCAGCTGCCGTTTGCAGATGGCACCTACGACCTCGTGGCTTCGGTATTCGGAGCGATGTTTGCGCTACGGCCGCAGCTGGTTGCGTCCGAGATGTTTCGTGTGGCCAAGCCAGGCGGTCGCGTCGCGATGGCCAATTACAGCCCAGGCGGTTTCCTCGGGAGGATGGCCGACCTCATGGCTTCGTTTTCGGCGAGTCCTGCGTTCGACCTGCCTTCGCCATTTCTGTGGGGCGATGAGAACGAGGCCAGGCAGCGCTTCGCCGGCCATGCTTCGTCGATCGAGGTCATGCATCGAACGCTGTATTTCGAGGGCGACTCCGTCGAAGGTTTCGTCCGATTCTGGGAAAACACGAACGCACCTCTGTCTACGCTCAAATCGATGCTCCCGCCCGACGTATATCAACAAGCCCTGAGCAAGATCGCCGGCCTGGTCGAGGAGCTGAACGAGTCGCGCGACGGACGGGTGAAGGTGAGCTCCCCGTACATCCTTGTGCTCGCGCACAAGTCCTAGGGGCTTCGGCTACCTGGTCAGCGTGATGCGGTCGACCTCGGCGAGCTCATCTGGAGAGAACGCGAGGTTGTCCAGCGCGCCGACGTTCTCTTCGAGCTGCTGAACGCTGCTGACACCAACGATCGCGGACGTGACTCGCGGGTCGCGCAGCGCCCACGCGAGCGCCATCTGCGAGAGCTTCTGGCCGCGCCTTCGCGCGAGCTCGCCCAGCGCACGAACTCGCTCCATGTTCTGATTCACCGTCTCCGGGTTGAGCGAATACCCCTCCGTCGCACGCGACCCCGAAGGCACTCCGTGCAGGTATCGGTCGGTCAGCATCCCCTGCGCCAGCGGCGAGAATGCGATGCAGCCCACCCCCTCTTGCTCGAGCGCGTCCAGTAGCTGCGGCTCGATCCAGCGGTTGAGCATCGAGTACACGGGTTGGTGGATGAGCAGATGAATGCCAATGCTCTTGAGGATCGCGGCCGCCTCGCGTGTCGCCGCCGGCTGGTATTGCGAGATGCCCACGTACAGCGCTTTGCCCTGCTGAACGGCAGTGGCGAGGGCGCCCATCGTCTCTTCGAGTGGAGTCTCCGGGTCCGGCCGGTGGTGATAGAAGATGTCGACGTAGTCGAGGCCCATGCGCGCGAGGCTCTGGTCGAGGCTTGCGAGCAAGTACTTGCGCGAACCCCAGTCGCCATATGGTCCGGGCCACATGTCCCAGCCCGCCTTGGTCGAGATGACCAGCTCGTCACGGTGCTCGGCCAGGTCGGTCTTGAGCATGCGCCCGAAGTTCGTTTCCGCCGACCCATACGGCGGCCCGTAGTTGTTTGCGAGATCGAAATGGGTGACACCAAGCTCGAACGCGCGTCGGAGAATCGAACGGTTCTCATCCGACGGGCTTTCGCCACCAAATCGCTGCCACAGGCCTACCGACAGTGCTGGAAGCAGAAGCCCACTCCGACCCGTGCGCCGATAGATCATCCGCGCCAGAGTAGCCTATGACTGTGGCTCGAATCGAAGAGCTGACGGGGGTCCTGCCGGCGCTGGTTTCGCCATTGCGTCGCGATGGCAGCGCGGACGAGGACGGGATCAAGCGGCTCGTCGAACACGTCATACGCGGCGGCGTGCACGGTCTGCTCGCGCTCGGCTCGACCGGCGAAGGAGCGGCTCTTGGCGAGCGAACGCGGTCGCAGGTTTTGACCTCCGTTATCGAGGCCGGCGCAGGGCGCGTGCCGGTGATCTGTGGCGTGGCTCAGCCCCACCTCGAAGCGGCGCGGGCTGAGGTCGCCGCGGCCTCGCGTGCGGGCGCGAATGCCGCGCTCGTCGCGCCTCCGTTCTACTACCTCATCGACCAGCCAACCGTCCTCGCGTTCTACCGCCGGCTCGCAGGCGAAACCGAGATCCCGATACTTCTTTACAACATCCCCCAGTTCACGAAGGTCGTCGCCGAACCCGCAACTGTCGCCCAGCTCGCCAAGGAAGGCACGATCGCGGGCATGAAGGACTCGAGCCGTGACTTCGAGTATTTCGAGAACGTTCGCCTTGCCACGCGCGACTTGCCAAGCTTTCGGCTATTCACCGGCAGCGACACCATGCTGCTGGCGTCGATGGCGATGGGCGGCGCCGGCACGATCTGCGGCGCGGCCAACGTTGCCCCGAGCTGGGTTGTTCGGATCTACGACGACGTGAAGCGCGGCGACTGGGAAGCCGCGCGTGCCACCCAGAACGAGCTGATCGAGCTCGTGATGGCGCTGCGCGGCGGCGTTTTTCCAGCGTCGATCAAGGCGTCGCTGCAGCTGCAGGGCATATGCGAGCCATGGCCGGCGCCGCCGACGGCCCCGCTCGATGAATCATCGACCGCGCGGCTTAGGGATCAGCTCGATAAGTGGGGTCTTCTGTCGAAACCTCGCGACTGATCCGGGTGAGCTAAGCGCTCTGGGCTGGTCGCCGCTCCAGCAGCTCGGCGATCGAACCTTCGAACTTGGCCAGGCGTTTGTGCACCTCGATCACCTCGTCGGAGCTGACCGGGTCGGTCGGGTCGATGTCCGTTTGGTGCTCGGTCCACTCGGCCCCGCACTCACAACGGTGGAACAGGTAGCGGTCGGTGTGGGAGCGGTAGATGTAGACGGCCGCGTCTTTCTCGCGTCGCCCACAAGCGCACTTGCCCTTGTCTGGTTCCAGCTTTGACCTTTGCAATGACGTGTTCCTTGACTTCTATAACGAACCAGAGGCCGTTTTCGTTGCGGATGCTACACCCCGGGCCTGTATTTGCATCTGGTCATCGACATGTAAATGAGGGCTGCCTCAGTGGGCGGAATTCAGCTCCGCCAGCAGCCCGTCTAGATCCCTCAGGCGCTCCGTTTGCCCTGCGTGCTGGAGCGTCTGGTACTGGGAAAGGACGTCGACGAAGCCCTCGCCCACGTCATACCCGTGCTTGACGAGCAGCTCCC
>DASVEP010000084.1:0-5846 GCA_036380475.1 Candidatus Dormiibacterota bacterium | reverse complement strand
AGACCGGTGACGATGACGACGAAGTACAGCAGGCCAAGCGGGAACGTGAGGATCAGGTAGAGGATGCGGAGGTAGGTCCGGGAATCCGTCATCAGTCGGCGAGCCGCGTCGATCACAGGGGGGAGCTTAGGCGGAATCTGTCGCGGCTTTATGTCGAAACATTCTCGAAGCTGGACGGAGCTGACGCTCCCGGTGCCACACTAGGCGGCACGTGAGCCTGGAGCCTTTGATCCTGGTCGTCGAGGACGACTCCTCCAACCAGCTGCTCGTTCGCGAAGTGCTGGAGATGGCTGGTTTCCGCGTCGAGGTGGCCAGCACCTCGAACCAGGCCCTCGAACGCCTCTCGCATCTGACCCCGGCGTTGATCCTCATGGACGTTGAGCTGCCGGGTAAAGACGGCCTCTCCCTCACTCGCTTGCTCAAGAGCCAGCTGCCTACCACGGCAATTCCTATCGTTGCGATGACCGGTCACACAAGCCTCCAGGCCCGGGGCGATGCGCTCGAGGCCGGATGCATCGGCTTCATCTCAAAGCCGATCGAGATACACACGCTGGCAGCGCGCATCTCTGAGTTCCTCATCCTCGCGACACGGCAGGATTCGCCCGAAACCCCCTAATCGACACGGATCCAGGCACCGGAGCAGCTCGCGGCTTGTCGCGGAGCTGGCGCCAGATCGGTTAGGCGAAGTACGGGACGACGGCTAGCTGAACTGAGATCCCGGCCGGGCCGCTTTCCTTTTTAGGAGGCGTACGGCAGCCGGCCGCCGTGAAACGCGGCGTAGATCCAGACGCCGACGATGAATCCGGGTATGACGAGGCTCAGCAGCGTCCCCAGCACGCCAAGCGCCAGCCCGGCGATGGCGATTCGACTCCCCTTTAGTCCGCTATCGCTGCGTGCGATGCGTTTACGAGCAGTCCAGCCCAGGATTACACCCGCCAGCCCCGCGCAAAGAAGAGGTGGAAAGACCAATCCAACCAGCGAAACGAGCCCGCACACGAGCGCCGCCACAGCACCGCTGTCGGTTCGGATCTGGGCCGGGGTGTCTTGGGTGCCCAAGCGGACTCGATCGTAAGTCTAGGCGACGGCTGTCGGCACGCCCACGAGTTCCTCCGCCGATTCCTCGGCGACGCCGCGGAACTGAGCCGCGTAGAGCCGGTGGTAGGCGCCTCGAGCTGAAAGCAGCTCTTCGTGTGTGCCGCGCTCGACGATGCGCCCTGACTCCATCACCAGGATGAGGTCGGCGTCGCGGATCGTCGAGAGCCGATGCGCGATGACAAAGCTCGTGCGGTCGGAGCGCAGCGCGGCCATGGCCCGCTGCACGAGGACCTCGGTGCGCGTGTCGACCGAGCTCGTGGCTTCGTCGAGGATCAGCAGCGATGGGTCGGCGAGGAATGCGCGAGCGATCGTCAGCAGCTGCTTCTCGCCGGCGCTGATGTTGCTGCCCTCTTCGTCGATGACTGTGTCGTAGCCCAGCGGCAGGCTGCGCACGAACCGATCGACGAAGGTCGCTTCGGCAGCAGCATGGATCTGCTCTTCGCTCGCGTTGAGGTTGCCGTACGCGATGTTGTCGCGAATGGTCCCTCCAAAGAGCCACGTGTCCTGCAGCACCATGCCAATCTGTGAACGCAGGTCATCACGACGCATCTTGGTCACGTCGACTCCATCGAGCGTGATCCGCCCCGAGTCCAGCTCATAGAACCGCATGATCAGGTTGACCAGAGTGGTCTTCCCTGCGCCGGTCGGACCCACGATCGCGATCGTGTGTCCAGGTTCGGCGACAAGCGACAGGTTCTCGATGAGGGGCTGGTCCGCCCGGTATCGGAAGGACGCATTCTCGAACTCGACGCGGCCGCGCCGGCTGGTCGGCAGCGCCGGGTTCACGGGGTCGGCCCTCTGCTCGTCGGCGTCGAGCAACTCGAAGACGCGTTCGGCGGAAGCGACCCCGGACTGAAGCAGGTTCGCCATCGAGGCGATCTGGGTCAATGGCTGGGTGAACTGCCTCGAGTACTGGATGAACGCCTGCACGTCGCCCAGGCTCATTGCACCTGTGGCGACGCGAAAACCTCCGACCACGGCGATGGTGACATAGCTCAGGTTCCCGACGAACGCCATCGCGGGCATGATCAGCCCCGATATGAATTGAGCCCCGAAGCTGGCCTGGTACAGCTGCTCGTTGCGCTTTCGGAAGACCTCTTCGACCTCACGCTGGCGCCCGAACACCTTGACGAGCTCATGTCCGGTGAACGCCTCCTCGATATGACCGTTGAGCGCGCCGGTGTTGGCCCACTGCGCGACGAACATCTTCTGAGACCGCTTGCCGACCTGGGTGGCGATGATGATTGACAGCGGTACCGTGACCAGGGCGATCACGGCCAGTAGCGGTGAGACCACGAACATCATCACGATCACACCGACGACTGTGAGTAGGCCGAAAAGCAGCTGGCTGATGGTCTGCTGGAGTGAGAGCGACACGTTGTCGATGTCGTTGGTCACGCGGCTCAGCAGCTCGCCCCTTGGTTGCTTGTCGAAGAACTGCAGTGGAAGGCGGCTCAGCTTGTCCTCGACATCCGAACGCAGCTGAAACACAGTGCGCTGCACGACGTCGTTGAGCAAGTAGCCCTGCATCCAGCCGAAGAGCGACGAAACCACGTAGAGTCCGAGGGCCAGCATCAAGACGCCGCCCAGCGCGTTGAAATCGATGCCCTGGCCGGGAATAACGTGCATCCTGGCCAGGAGCTCGGCGAGGTTGGCGTTGCCAGACGCACGGGCGGCCGCAACGACCTGCTCGTTGGTCAGCCCAGCCGGCAGTCTCCTGCCGATCGCTCCGGCGAATATGAGGTCTGTCGCGCGCCCGAGGATCTTCGGCCCAATGACCAGGAATCCGACGCTGCCTATGCCCAGGCCGATGACTGTAAGCAGACGCCAACGCTCGGGGCTAAGCCGCCGCATGAGGCGGCGCACCGACGGCCAGAAGCTCATCGGCTTCTCGGCCGGCATGCCGCCGCCGCCCCATGGTCCGAAACCGCCGCGCATTGGCGGGCGTGGACGCGCGGGCGCTGCCGGCTCGGTGCTCGGCTCGGTTGTGGGCTCCGCTGTGGCGGCCGATCGATCGCTCATGCTGCGGGCTCCGCGGCGAGCTGCGACTGGACGATCTCGAGGTACGTGGGACAGTTCTGGAGGAGTTCCTCATGGCGGCCGAGGCCGACGATCTTCCCGTCGTCGAGAACGATGATCTGATCGGCGTCCGTGATCGTCGAGACCCGCTGGCTGACGATGATCACCGTGGCTGAGGCGGTGTGTGGGCGGAGCGCCGCGCGCAGCCGTGCATCAGTGGCCAGGTCGAGGGCCGAGAACGAATCATCGAATAGATAGATCTCCGGTTGGCTAACCAGCGCGCGGGCGATCGCAAGCCGCTGGCGCTGGCCGCCCGACACGTTGGTGCCACCTTGCGCGATGGGACCTTCGAGCCCGGCGGGCATGGCGCGGACGAAGTCGGCGGCTTGAGCGACCTCCAGGGCTTCCCACAGCTCTGCGTCGGTCGCCTTCGGATTGCCGTAACGGAGATTGCTCGCGACCGTGCCGGTGAACAGGTATGGCTTCTGCGGTACGAGACCGATCCGATTCCAGAGCATTTCCGGATCGAGGTCGCGGACACCGACCCCGTCGATCAGGACCGTTCCAGAGGTGGCGTCGAACAGGCGGGCCACGAGTGATACGAGCGTCGTCTTGCCCGCTCCGGTGCTGCCGATGATCGCGGTGGTCTGGCCGGCGGTGGCACGGAACGAGATGTTTTGCAGAACCGGTGCAGCTGCACCGGGGTAGCGAAACTCGACGTCCCGCATCTCGAGCTCGGCCCGAGAGTGGAGCTCGCGTACGGGGTTCTCCGGTGGCACCACCGAGGAGTCAGTGGTCAGCACCTCGCCGATGCGGTCCGCGCAGACCGCGGCCCGCGGGATCATGATCGCCATGAACGTAGCCATCATCACGGACGTCAGGATCAGCATCAGGTAGAGCAGGAACGCGGTGAGCGCGCCGATCTGCATCTCACCGCTGTTGACCCGGGCGGCGCCGAACCAAAGCACCGCGACGCTGGATCCGTTGAGTATCAGCATTACCGTCGGGAAGATCAGGACCATCAGCCTCCCCGCCCGCAGAGCCGTCAGGGTCAGCGCGGAGTTGGCCTCCGCAAACCGACTCGCCTCGTCACGCTCGCGGACGAATGCGCGGACGACACGGATGCCCGAAAGCTGCTCGCGCAGCACTCGGTTGACGACATCGATGCGTGTCTGCATGGCGCGGAACTGCGGCACCATCCGGATCACGATCATTCCGATCGCGATGACCAGGATAGGGATGGAGACCGCCATCAGCCAGGAGAGACCGACATCCTGGCGGAGGGCCATGATGATGCCGCCGACGCACATGATCGGCGCAGCGACCAGCAGCGTGCAGGTCAATAGGACGAGCATCTGGACCTGCTGCACGTCGTTCGTGCTGCGCGTGATCAGAGAGGGGGCTCCGAACTGCGCGACCTCGCGGCCGCTGAACGTGCCCACCCGGTGGAAGATGGCGGACCTGACATCGCGACCAAAGGCCATCGCCGCTCGCGCGCCAAAGTAAACCGCGGCGATCGAGCACGCGATCTGAACAAGGGTGACGATCAGCATCCAGCCACCGGTGGACACGATGTAGCCGGTGTTACCGACAGCCACACCTTTGTCGATGATGTCGGCGTTCAGGCTGGGCAGGTACAGCGATGCCATCGTCGCCACGAACTGCAGGGCGACCACGGCCATCAGGGCCCGCGAGTATGGCCTGAGGTAAGTGCGCAGGATGTTCAGCAGCATCGACCTTCCGGTCATTCGAACCCCCTGGCCCGTGAAAGCAATGCGGCGCGATCGATTCCGGCGATCGCCAGCGCGCGGGGCACGGTCCCGAGCTCGGCTTCGAGGATGCCCGCCAGTAGATCTGTGCCGCGGAGACGCGCCCGACGCCGATCATGGCTCGCGCCGATGAGGGCGCGCCTGAACGCGGCCTTCGCCGATGTGCCGAGAGGCGGGGAGCCATCGATCTCGGTCGGTTCGACCGTGTTGGTGTCAGTGACCTGCATACCGACGACTGCCAGGGTCTGGCGACGCTCTTCGCGCAACGCGGACGCAAGCCGCTCGTGATCCAGGCCGAACTCCCTCAGCAGCCTGGCCGCATGGCTGTCGGCGTCGGCCGCGAGGGCCAGGAGGATGTGCTCGGCCTCGATGAACTTCGCCCCGTCCTTTTTCGCCTCGACCACGAACTGGCGACCGACCGCCGACCCGATCTCCCAGGAGACCAGGAGGCGAGCAAATCTCGGCGGATCGACAACCTTATTCATTGTTCCGCCGCCTCAGCTCGATCTGAGCCATGAGCAGACGCCTCAGATGTTTCTTGTGGACAGCCTGACGGGTGACGCCGAGGGCCTCGGCCACCTGCGACCAGGACCAGCCGGCCCGCATCGCCCTCTCGACCTCGGCATCCTCGAGACGATCTGCGATCGCGCGCAGCGCCGACGCGGCCGCCAGACCATCGGCCGGCCCGCCGACGGGAGAAGGAGTGTCGAGTGGCATGCAAGCAACAATAGTTGCTTAATCGGGAAATGTCAACCAGGGTTGCTTAATCCGCGCTCAGGAGACCGGAGACGCCCGTTGCAGCCACCAGTGGACTGCCGTCACTATCCGGTCCATGAGGCTTGGCGATTTCGGCGTGGCTCGGATCGGGCTCGGAACGAACCGATTGACGAAAACGCCAGAACACATTGCGTTCATCCGAGCGGCCGTCGCCGCCGGTGTTCAGATGATCGACACGGCCCACCT
>DASVEP010000083.1:0-4347 GCA_036380475.1 Candidatus Dormiibacterota bacterium | reverse complement strand
AGGCGGTGATCAAGGTCGAGGCGTGTGGAATCTGCGGCACGGACATTCACGTCCTGCGCGGCGAGTTCGCCCCGACCCACTACCCGATCGTGCCCGGTCATGAGTTCTGCGGCGATGTCGTGGCGGTGGCGAAAGACGTGCACAACGTGAAGGTGGGCGATTTTGTCGCCGTTGATCCTTCGCTTTTCTGCGGCAAATGCCGGCAGTGCCGGGCAGGGCGCTTCAACCTCTGCGAGAACTGGAACGCGATCGGGGTCGGCTCCGCAAACGGCGCCTCCGCGGAGTTCGTCGCCGTGCCGGCGGCGAACGCGTTCAAGCTGCCGGCCGACATGCCTCGTCACTGGGGAGCCCTCGTCGAGCCCCTCTCGTGCGCTGTCCACGGGCTTGACATGGTTGATGTCGAGGTGGCGGACAACTACCTCATCTATGGGGCAGGCACGATGGGCCTGCTGCTTGCGCAGCTGGCGAAACACGCGGGCGCCGCGCAGCTGGACATGGTCGAGCGAAACCCCAAGCGTCACGCCCTCGCGAAGCGTCTGGCCGCCGACCGCATTGCCGTTTCGGCTGACGAGCTCGACCGGCCGCGAGGGTGGGACGTCGTCATCGACGCGACCGGCGTCGTGCCGGCCATCGAAGACGGATTGAAAAGGGTCGCTCGTGGAGGCACTTTCCTGATGTTCGGCGTGGCAAACGCCGACGCGACGGCCACTTTCTCACCCTTTCGCGTCTACAACGACGAGATCAAGATCGTCGGCTCGATGGCCGTCCTGCACAGCTTCGAGCGCGCCCTCTCGTTGCTCGCCAGGGGCGGCGTCATCGACTGTGAGGCGATGATCACGAATCGGTTCCAGCTCGACGACTACTCGAGCGCAATCGACGCGTTCCTCGCGGGGAGCGGCCTCAAGGTTCAGGTCGCGCCGGCGCTGACCCAGGTATAAAAGCCACTGAGGTGGCGACCAAGAGGCGCAAGGTTGCGCTGCTCACTCGCGAGTATCCGCCTGACGTGTACGGGGGAGCCGGCACCCACGTCGAGTACCTCGCGCGCGAGATGCGCCGGCTCGCTGACGTTTCCGTCCACTGCTGGGGGCGACCGCGAGACGAGCCCGGCGTCACCGCCTACGAGCCCTGGTCTGCGATCTCGGAACCGAAGCCCGAGTCAGCGGCGCTGCAGGCGATGTCGATCGACCTGGCCATGGCTGCGGCAGTCAAGGGCTCCGATCTGGTGCACAGCCACACGTGGTACGCGAATCTCGGTGGGCATCTCTCGAAGCTCATGTGGTCGATTCCTCACGTGATGACCACCCACAGCCTCGAGCCCCTCAGGCCGTGGAAATCCGAGCAGCTTGGCGGCGGCTACGCGCTTTCCACGTTTTGCGAGCAAACGTCAATCGAAGCCGCAGATGCGGTCATCGCCGTTTCGGGCGGGATGCGCGATGACGTTTTGAATTGCTACCCGCACGTCAAACCCGAGCGCGTTCATGTGATCCACAACGGAATCGATCCGGAGATTTACCGGCCGCAGCGATCAGAGGAAACCCTCAGCCGTCTGGGTGTCGATTCGAGCAGGCCCTACGCATTCTTCAACGGCCGGATCACGCGCCAGAAAGGACTGCAGTTCCTCCTCGCCGCGGCTTTCAAGATGGACCCGAGCCATCAACTGGTGATCGTTGCGAGCAATCCGGACACGCCCGAGATCGCCGCTGAGGTCGCCGACCTGGCCGAGCGCGTGCGCTCCGAGCGAGGCAACCTTACCTGGATCGGCCGCTACATCCCGCTCGAGGAGCTCATCCACCTTCACTCCGATGCCGCGGTGTTCGTGTGCCCCTCGATCTATGAGCCTTTCGGACTCGTCAACCTCGAAGCGATGGCGTGCGAGACGGCTGTGGTCGCCTCGCGGGTGGGCGGGATCCCCGAGATCGTTGTCGACGGCGAGACGGGCTACCTGGTCGACTACGACCCCGACGACACCGAGGCGTTCACTGCTGCGCTCGCTGCCCGGGTCGATGAGCTGATGAGCGACACCGGTCTGGCCGCGCGGATGGGGAAGGCCGGGCGGGCGCGCGTGTTGAAGCACTTTGGCTGGCCGGCGATCGCATCGCGGACCGCGGAGCTGTACGACTCGCTGCTGACCTGAGTTCCTCGCGCGGATTTCGTCGCACAGACACGGCGGCGGCGACGACGTGGACACCGCACGAGGCGATCGCAGGCCGGTGCGTGCGGCCCGCCCAAAGTATTTCTTGCGCAAACGCCTGAGCCGTGCTAGGGTCCGGTAAGCGCTTACCGGTAAGCGCTTACCGCAGGCAGCCGACACGGTGCCGAAGGATGGAAAGCAGGCGAGATGGCAGAGCCGAAGAAAGCCAAGGGACCGCTGACCATCTACGACGTCGCCAATCGCGCCGGCGTCTCGATCGCCTCGGTCTCGCGTGTGCTCAACGGCCAGGGCAGTCCGCGTGAAGAGACCCGCGAGCGGGTGATGCGAGCAGTCCGCGAGCTCAGCTTCGTGCGCGACGGCGCCGCGCGTGCTCTCTCGAACGGGCTGAAAGAGGTCGTTGGGGTGATCTTCCGGCGCGGCGGCGAGCAGCTGCTCGAGGGCGAGGATGAGAGCTTCCTTTACATCGACGTCATCAATCGGGGCATCGAGGTAGGGGCGCAACGACGCGGCTTCGACCTGTTGATCAGCTCGGTCGGGTTCCATGACGACAACGTGGCCGGCCGGATCGCCGCGCTCGCAGGCAAGGCCGATGGGCTCATCCTGCATGACCGGATGCTCTCGGCGGTCGGCATCGCCCGGCTGGCCGACATGGTCCCGATCGTGACGCTGGCCGGCAGCCCAACCCCGGCTTCGATCAACGTCCGGTGCGACAACGAGTTCGGAATCCGCGCCTTGGTCCGCCACATGGCGATCGACCACGGGTATCGGAGCCTTGGCTACGTCTCCGGACGATCCGACAGCCCCGACAACCGCACGCGCGCACGCGCATTCGAATCAGAGGCCGCCGCAGGCGGCGCCGATGTAGATGTGGGCCCGATGTGGGAGGGCAACTACAGCGCAGCCGGCGGCGCCAATGTGATCGAGTCGCTGCTGGACGCGGGCAAGAAGCTGCCTCGAGCGATCCTTTGCGCCAACGATCAGACCGCGCTTGGAGTCATGCACGCACTCGGGCGCCGGGGAATCCGTGTGCCCGAGGACGTGGCCATCACGGGCTTTGACGACGTCCCGGTCGCCCGCCATCTGCACCCGCCCCTGACCACGATCCGGCAGCCGATGCAGGAGCTGGGGGCGACCGCCTTCGAAGTGCTGTACTCGCGAATCAACGCGGGCGCAGGTGACGCGGACGTCGTGCTCCCGGTCGAGCTGATCATCCGCGAGAGCTGCGGCTGCGGAAACGCAGACGCCAAGGAAGCGAAGTAGTGTCCGCCCTCATCCGGAGGCTGGGCGTCTACGCGCTCGCCGCCTGGGTCGCTCTGACCGTCAGCTTCCTCCTGCCCAGGGTGGTGCCTGGCAACCCGGTCGCCGGCGCGGTCGCGAGAGCGTCGGAGTCCGGGAACTGCAACTCCGGTTGCATCCAGGCGATTGAAGAGCAGCTCGGCTACAACGTCCACACGAGCCTCTGGGATCAATACGTCCAGTACTTCGGAAATCTGGCCCAAGGCAATCTCGGCCACTCGTGGTCCGAAAACGCGCCGGTGGGCAGCCTCATCCTCCAGTACCTGCCCTGGACGCTGGGCCTGCTGGTGATCGCGACGGTGATCGCCTTCGTCGGCGGCACCGCCATCGGGATTCTGGCCGCCTGGCGCCGTGGCTCGTGGGTCGATTGGATCTTGCCCGGCGCCACTTTCTTCCAGGCGATTCCTTATTTCTTTCTCGCTCTGGTGCTCGTCCTGATCTTCGGCCAGACCGGGACGATGCTCAAGTGGTTCCCAAGCCTTTTCGCCTACGACATCTACCTGGTCACCCCGGGGCCCAATCTCCCTTACCTCGAGAGCGTCGCGACCCACGCGATCCTGCCCGCGCTGACGGTGATCCTGGCGTCGATGGCCGGCTTCATTCTGGCGATGCGGAACAACATGGTCACGACCATGGACGAAGACTTCGTCCTGGTCGCGGCGGCCAAGGGCTTGCCCTCACGAAAAGTGGTTTGGTATGCAGCGCGTAACGCGCTGCTGCCAGTCGTCGCCAACTTCACCATAGCGATCAGCCTTCTTGTCTCCGGCCAGATCCTGGTCGAGATCGTTTTCAACTATCCGGGGATCGGCTTCCACCTCTTCGATGCGCTCGGGAAGCTCGACTACTCATTGGTGCAGGGGATATTCGTTGTCATCACCCTGGTGGTGCTGGCGGCCAAC
>DASVEP010000082.1:0-19045 GCA_036380475.1 Candidatus Dormiibacterota bacterium | reverse complement strand
AGTCCGACCTGCGGATGCGTCCTCACGAGGCTCCACTCGGAGTCGTCCAGCGCATCGTGCTTGTCGAGGACGGTGCCTGGGAGCGCGAGCTTGCCGACATCGTGCAGCAGGCCCGACCTCTCGAGGATCCGTCGCTCGGCGTCCGTCATACCGAGCTGGCGTCCGATCCGGACACACAGAGCCGCCACCCGCCGGTTGTGCCCGCGGGCGCCGTGATCGGCCAGACGCCGAGCCTGCCCGATGTCGACCTGAGTCGGCCCCACCCACTGGCCTGGGATCACGATCGCCAACAGCGCCACCCCCTCCGGCTCTGATTTACAGATCGAAAACGCTCGGGCGGGGAGGGCGGGTCGCTTATCGGACCCCAGGGCGGCTACTAATCAGAGCCGCCCTGGCGGCGTCGAGCTAGCTGATCGAGGCGGCGACCGCCGACTCAGCCCTGGCGAAGGCAAGCATTGCCGTGTCGAGCTTCTTGAAACCTTCCTGGATCTTGGTCGTGTCGGCGGCGTCCATGGCGCTGGTGAGCTCCTTGTCCGCGGCGATACCTGCGATGAGCGCGGCGCCCACCTGGCTGTCCGCGTCCGCCAGCCCGGGCGGGACCACTGCGTTCGCGCGGGCGGTCTGGAAGGAGCTCATGTCGGTGAGGATGTTCTGGGCCGCCGCACGGCAGGCCACGTACACGTCGCACAGGATCAGGTTCTGGTACTCGGTCGTGATCAGGCCGCTGTTGACAGCGTAGAGGTGGACATATTCGTAGTTGGCGTTGGCGGCGGCCAGCTTCTTTTCGCTCGCTGCCAGTGTGGTTTGCGTGGAGGCGAGCTGATGCCTGGCGGTGTCGCGCTGGCCGACGGTTGCAACCAGAAATCCGCCAAGAATTCCCGATGCAATCAGGCCGATGAGAGCGATGACAGCGGGCGCGATCCATCCGCGCCGCGTTCGCGTGGGAGCGCCGACCACATGCCCCTCCCACGGCGGAGACTGCGGCGGAGCTGGAAGCTCGTATGCGGACGAACCGGAAAATACCGGCAGCGGCCCCAATGGCGCCGCGAAGGTCCGTTGTCCAGGGGACGAACTCCTGTCGACATCCGGGTTCAGAGACATCGTCTGGTTCTCCTGAAGAACGTTGGCCTGGAATGCGTTCACCCTAGGCAGCACGTGTGAAGGTGTCGTCAGCGGATGTACTGATTCTTTAGGAACGCAGGAAGGCCGGACTGGTCTGAGCGATCCTCGCCCTGGCCGACGGGCCGGGTAGCGCAATGAAGCTCACAAGCCACCCGACCATCCCGGTCACAGGCACGGCGCCAGTCCAGATGGTGGGCTCCCACCAGATGCCGGTTGTGCCGCCGAGGACCACGAGGTAGGCGACGGTGAGAGCGGCCGGCGCAGCAAACATGAAGAGATGGAACGCGTGGGGACGAGATGGTGTAGGCCGCAAGACGTACAGCAAAAGGTCGCCTGCCACCCCGCCGAGCAGCGCCACCAGCACCAGCTCGGTATGGTTTGCGACCGGGCTCACAAGGGCCGCGTTGATGGTCAGGATCACCGTCACGGCTCCGATCGGCAGCTCAAACCTGCGCAGCAGCAGCACGAGCAGCCCGGCCACCATGGCGGCATAGAGGATGAGGCCGATCATCCCCAGCTCCTCCTCCATCCAGTACGGGCCGCGAGGATCGGCCACGGTTCCGGCCGCCCAACGGTCGATGAGCGGCTGGTCGAACTGGAGAAAGAAAGTGAGCATCGAGAGCGTGAGCGCGCCGGAGATTATCGCCGGCCAGCTCGCGCGATTGCCGCCGCGCCGCATCGCTGCGCGCAGCGGACCGCTCACTATCAAACCGCCCGTCAACATCAAGAACAGGTGTGGTGGGCTGAACAGCGCCGCCACGCTCAGCTCGATGCCGAAAGCCCGGTGCCAGAGCAGGTCCGCCACCCCACCGATGCCGAAGAGCACCGTGCCGAGCAGTGAAACCCCATAGCCGTCGGGAAGTAGGTCTGACCACGTCCCATAACGCCGGTAATTGCGGACGACATTGATGCCGAGATAGACGCCGATCGCGGTCATGCCCGAGTAGAGAAGGAAGTGATACGGCGTGAAGAAGTTGGTCTCGGGTCGGGTGAGGCTGTGATGGTGCCAGGAGTCGAGGTATGCACCGGCCATCAGCCAGACGCACAGCGCCACGAACGTCCATGTGAAGCGTTTGCTGGCCACCCCAGGTTGTCGGGTCCCGCGCACGGGGATCGAGGTCGTAGCTGCCATTACGCTCCTCCTTTCTGATGATCAGAAACTCCGTCGGGCGCGGTTTCGTTTCGCACCTCTGCGCGCAGCCGGCGAAGATCGGACCGAACACCGGGATCGAGATCGAGCGACACGCGTTCCCGCGGCAGGGGCTGGCTGGTGCGCGACGCTTCCGCAATGCTCGCGTCCAGCAGCCTGTCGGCGGCCTCTATGCGTGACAGAACGCGGCTGTGAGGAGCTTTCGAAGCAATCAGCTGAGACAGGTTGTCGAGCTCTTGAAGCAGCACGCGGCGGCGCCGCACCGCAAGCTCGGCCAGCTGATCCTGGCCTTCGGATAGCGCGTCCGCGGCTCGATCCCACAGCGCAGGCAGCTTGCGCTGTACGTTCGCCAGCATCCGCTCCACCCCGTGCGGCTCCCCGTCAGCCTTCACCGACCCGAATGCTAGGGGCGCCCCTGATGCAAGTCGTCAGTAAGGCCACGGAGACTTAAGATTCGCCGCGGACGCCATGTTCGAAAGGGAAGGGGTTCTGGCGGCCATCGCCCTGGTTCTCGAACGCGCACGCGCTGGGCAGGGGCAGGCTCTCTTCGTCATCGGCGAGGCCGGCCTCGGCAAGACGAGCGTCGTGGAGCGTGCCCGGGAGCAGGCCGGCGGGTTCGCGATCGGGGTGGGCCGCGGCCAGGCGATGGAGGCGACGCTCCATTTCGGGATCGTCAGCGAAGCCCTTCGGGGGGTTGGAGCCGGCACGCCACTTGACGTCCCGAAGGCCGCAGCCCCGGCGGGCCTGGACGCGCGAGCGGCGTACTTCTACGCGACGCTTCGACACCTCGAGTCGCGCAAGCAGCCCGCCCTCATCCTCCTCGACGACCTCCATTGGGCCGACCCCGACTCCCTGGCGTTGGTGTCCTTCCTCAGCCACAGGCTGGCCTCGATACCAGTCGCATTGATCGCCACTCTGCGGCCGTGGCCGAGGGCGGCCCTCGACCTCGCGCGCCACCTGGCCCAGCAGGGCCAGGCCCAGCTCGAGCAGCTCATGCCGCTGACCGCGACGGCGGCGACAGCGCTGTTGACCGAACGCATGGGTGACGAGCTCCCCGAGGAGACGATCGAGCGTGCGTGGGCGGCGAGCGGCGGCAATCCCCTATTCCTGGAAGAGATCGCGCGGCACCTTCGCGACGGCCGGAGCCTGGCCGACCTCGATGAGCGTGGCAGCGAGGCGACCCTCCTGCTGGCCCGCATCGCGGGACCCGGAGCCGACCTTCGTTACGCGCATGCGGCCAGCGTTTTCGGAATCGAGTTCCGGCCTCTCCTCGCTGCACGGGTGGCCGGCCTTGACGAACGCGAGGGCACAGACGCTCTGGCGGTTCTCGTCGACACCGGGCTGGTGCGGCCGGCCCAGCCGGGCTGGGCGCAGTTCACGCACCCACTGTTTCAGCAGGCTCTGTACGACGACATGGCTCCGCCCGTCCGCGAGCGATGGCACGCCGCGGCGTTCCGCCACCTGTTGGAGCACGGCGCAGAGCCCGCTGAAGCCGCCGAGCACGCGGTCAATGGACAGTTACTCGGGGATGCGGAGGCGATCGCCGTGCTGCAGCGCGCGGGCAGGGCGGCGATGGCGGATGGCGCAGTTGCCACCGCCCGTCACAGGCTTCAGTCCGCAGTCACCCTCGCCGGCGAGAGCCCTTCGCCTCAGCTCCTGATGGGCCTGGCGGAGACCCTGCTGTCGACCGGCGAGCCGGCGAAGGCCGTCGAGATGTACAGCCGGATCCTAGACATCCTCCAGGACCTGGCTGTCGATTACGGCGCCCGCGCTCACATCCACCGCATGCTCGGCCGGGCACTTTTCGCCAGCGGCGATGCTCGCGCAGCGGAGGCGCAGTTCGCCGCCGCAGCGGAGCTTGGGCGTTCCGGCGCAGACCCAACGCCCGCGATCGAGGCGCTCCTAGATCACTCCACCGCTTGCTGGATCTCGGGCCGGATTGCACTCGCGGCCGATTACGCGACTCGCGCGCGCGACCTCGCACAAGACGCGCCCCCGGATGTCAGGCGGCGGGCGGATTCGACGTGGGCGCTCGTCATGTTCATCTCCGGCTCCGCCGAGGGATTGCCCGCAGCAGCGGCCGCGGCCGCCGAGGCTGAGCTCAACCCCCTGCTGGAAACGGTCGATCCAACGTGGAGCTGGGGGCCACTCGGCAACTACATGTTCATGTCGGAGTTCGCCGAGTCATACGACGAAGCAAACCGGGTGCTCGAGATCGCCTACCGTGCCGCGGAGCAGCTGGGCGCACCAATGGCCATCGGCCTCCTGGACTCCCTGCGTGCAAACGCACTCATCCGGCGCGGCCGCCTCAGCGACGCGCGGGCACACGCCGAGCATGCCTTGCGTATGGTCGACCTCGTCCCGTCCCTCGCCGGTTACGCGTGGGTCGCAAACGCGGCCACCGTCCTCGAGATGGGACAGATCGATGAGGCGGCCGCGTGGTGTGACCGGTTGGAGAAGCTTCCTCAGGCGCTGATCCTGAGACTGTGGCTCCAGCGAATGCGCGGCATCATCGCCGGGCGTCGTGGCCAGCAGCAGCTGGCAAGCGATCTCTTCCTGGTCGCTGAGACGATCGCGAACGAGGCCGGGCTTTTCGAACCCTGCGTCGTGCCCTGGTCGCGCGACGCCATCACCGCCCACGTCGCCAGTGGGCGGCTTGACGATGCGGCGCGCGTCGTGGCCTGGCTCGAGGCGCGAAGCTCAGATTTGCCGTGCCGCTGGCCACGGGCAACTGCGATCTTCGGCCGCGCCCAGCTGGCCGAGAAGGCGGGCAAGGATGACGAGGCGGAAGGTCTCTACCGCGATGCGCTGCAGCTCTATGAGCAGATCCGCCAGCCCCTGTCCGAGATCCGAACGATGATCTATTTCGGGCGTTTTCTGCGCCAGGTTGGCAAGGCGGTCGAGGCCCGTCCTTATCTCACGCGGGCTGCCGAGGTCGCCACCGAAGCCGGCGCTGCATGGCTGGCGCAGCAGGCAACCGAAGAGCTGCACGCTGCGGGCGGTCGCCACCGCAAGCGTTCAAACCCCGATGCGCTCACACCACAGGAGCTCCGCGTGGCAAAGCTCGCGATCGACGGGCGAAAAGTGCGGGAGATCGCCGAACACCTGTCGCTCACGCCGCGAACAGTCGAGACCCACCTGTCTCACATCTATCAGAAGCTCGGGATCTCGTCGCATGTCGAGCTGATCAAGTCCGGCCTGCCCCCGCAGGAGAGCGACTGACGTCAGTCGGGCTCGAGCCCAAACATCGGATTGACCGGTCCGTGTCCGCGCCCGATCGCGATCGAGCGTCCGATCGCGGCGGTGATGAAAGCCTTGGCCGCGCGCACGGCGACGAGGCGATCGTCGCCCTTGGCGAGACGGGCCGCGATCGCCGCCGAGAAAACGCATCCACTGCCGTGCGTGTTCTTGGTGTCGATGCGGTGGGCCGGCAGCTCGACGAGGTCATCGCCGTCCCAGAAGATGTCGATCGCCTCGGCATCGTCTTCGACATGTCCGGCCTTGACGACGGCGGCGCGTGGACCGAGCGCGACGAGATCGCGCGCAGCCTGCCGGCGATCGTCGACCGTCACCAGCGTCCGGCCGAGGAGCACCTCCGCCTCGGGAATGTTCGGTGTCACGACGTCCGCCAGCGGCAGCAGAAACCTGTACATCGCCGCGATGGCGTCGCTGTGAAGCAGCCTCGCCCCAGCTTTGGCGACCATGACCGGGTCGACCACGAGCTTCCGGATGCCATGCTCGCGAATCGCCAGCGAAACCTCTTCGATGATCTCCGCGCTGGCGAGCATCCCGGTCTTGGCGGCATCGACGCCGATGTCCCGCACCACCGCGTCGATCTGAGCACGGATGACGCGGACCGGCACTTCGTGAATCTCTGTGACAGAGACCGTGTTCTGCGCCGTGATGGCGGTGATCGCAGACGTTCCGTGCACGCCCAAAGCAGCGAACGTCTTGAGGTCGGCCTGGATGCCGGCCCCGCCGCCGCTATCAGAACCGGCGATCGTGAGCGCGACCGGCATTCTCATCTGGCGTGTACCACGCGCGCGCTCCAATAGATCGCCGCCGCCACGGCCATGCTGACAAGACCGCTCACGTCCGCTCCATGGAGGGCGCTGACGAGCCCCTCGTTGAAGAAATGCGGCGAGGCGGTCACGTTGCTGAAGAGGTTGTCGTAGTTCACGAAGAGCAGGCTCACCGCGGTGCCGGTGAGCCAGGCACCGATGGCCAGCCGCGGCCGCGCCTTGCCCTCGAAGATGAAGAAGCTGAGCAGGACGACCGCCGCCCATGCCGGCGCCCACAGATAAGTAAGGATGAGAAAGTCCTCGTAGGCGACATGGAGGTCGCTCACCAGCACCGCGTACGCGGCGAGCGCCGTGCCGATGACGCCGCAGCCGAGAGCGGTCCGCCAACGGGCCATGCGAATTCCCATCGTCAGCGTCACGAGCCCGGCGGTATATACGTCGAGGTAGTTGGCCCAGATCTCGCCGACCATCACGAACACGAAGAACGGAATGGCGACCCAGCCCGGGGCGTGAGCGCTGATGACGGCAAGCACCCCCTGATCGGCGGCAAGCCTGGCGTCGATGGTTGGCAGCAGCAAGCCGAAAAGGCCCAATAGCGTCATCGGCAGCGCCACCCCGACCACGGGCCAGAACGTGACCGATCGTGCGGGGCTGGACTGCGGCAGGTATCGCGAATAGTCGCTGGCGAACGGATACCAGGAGGCGACGAGCGCGAAGCACGTCATGAAGCCCAGCACGAACGCACCCGGGTAGTCGGCTCCCGAAACCGAGGGCGCTTGGGCCCAGTGGAACTGCGGTGCGAGCAGGAGGAACATCACGGCGGCGAGGGCGACGAAGATCACCGAACCGTAGGTTTCCAGCACTGTGATCGTCCCGTGGCCGTAAACGGCGACCGCGACGCTGATGGCGGCGACGAGGATGACCAGGCCGAACGTAATGACTCGGTTACCGCCCCCGAAAAGCTGCGCGCCGGCCTGGGCGGCGATAACGCAGTCGACCGCGAACCAGCCGACCGCGAGGAACAGCGTGAGCGCGGCGCCAACATAAGACCCCCGGCGCCCGAAGATTCCCCGCGTGAAGATGATCTGGGGCAGCCCGGTGCGGGGCCCGGTGTTGCTGAGCAAGCCAAGTATCAGCGCCGCGGCGACGGTGCCCAGCACGGTTGCGACAAGGCCATCCCAGACACCGAGCCCGTAGTACGTCGTGAGCAGGCTTGCAGTGAAAAGGCTTGCGTAGTTCGCGAAGGCTCCGGCCCACAGAAAGCCAAGGTCCCGCGGCCGCCCATGACGTTCGGTGGCCGGGATGGCATCGATGCCATGCGTCTCGACCTTGCCGAAAGTGCCGGCGTCGGCGCTCGTGACGGCCATCTCCTCCCTCCGCTGGCATTACCCAGTTCAGGTTCATGCGGTCGGCGCACATGCGCCCTCTCAGCCTCTCAAAGGGGTCCCGCGAAATCGCAGATTTCGTGGGGTCTTTCTTTCCGGCTCCCGCTGTCGACTCAGATTCTAGGAGCGGTCCAGGAACTCCGTCACGAGGGATTGGAAATGGTGGACGCCGTTCTCGCGCTTGGCCGCGAAGCGGCCGCGGTCGTAGGAGCGTGAGCGCAGCCCTCGTTGGACCTGCTCGCACACCGCGATGTCCTCCTGCTGGATCTCGTCGGAGAACGCGATCGTCTGCTGCATCGACTCCCAGCCGGCGCCCGTGCCCGGCTCGGCGAAGAACCATTCGAAGATGGTGAGCGTCTTGTCCACGCCCAGCGGGAGGATGACGTTGGTGCTGACGTTGTCCTGGTAGATGTTCAGCATCGTGTTCGGGAAGAGCCAGTAGTAGAGGGCGTCTTCCTCGGCGCCGGGCATGCGAATGTAGCGACGGTCGCGGCCAGGCACTTCTCCGGGTTTCAGCTCGCGGATCGGAGCGTGCTGCTTGGAGTAGTAGCGGAAAGTCTCGACGCGGTACTGGTCGTAGTCGATCTCCTTGAACAGTCCTGGGTGGGCGATTGGTAGGTGATAGCCCTCGAGGTAGTTGTCGACGTACACCTTCCAGTTACACTCGATGATGTAGTCGCGTCTCTCCACGCGGCGCATCGTCGATAGGTCGTAACCGGCGCGCCGGATCTCGTCCGGCATCTCGCCGATCCAATCCGCAAGCGGTGGCGCGGCGTTGTCGAGGTTGGCGAAGATGAACGGGCCGAGCGTGTCGACGTTGATCGGCACCAAGCCGAAGTCGGCCTTGTCAAAATCCTCGGTGCCCTCCATCTCGCGCGCCACCTGCAAGCGGCCGTCGAGCCCATACACCCAGCCGTGGTAGCCGCATTGCAGCGACTTGCGATTGCCACGCGTCGTCACCACCTGCGCGGCGCGATGGCGGCAAACGTTGTAGAAGCCGCGCAGCCTTCCGTCTTGAGGGTGGGTCAGCAGGATGGGCTCGTCCAGGATCGTGGCAGGCTTGAAGTCGCCGTGCCGTGCGAGCTCGCTGGAATGCGCGACGAGCTGCCATGTGCGCGAGAAGATGCGCTCCTTCTCCTGTTCCAGGACCTGAGGGTCGATGTACATCGACTTCGGCAGCGTGTATGCGCGCGCAACATCGGTTTCGAGCTTCATCTGAGGGGACATTCTTTCACCTCCCCACCATTCCGGAGGGTAGGGTGGGGAAGTGCGGAATGCGTCGCTCGCGATCGTCGGCGGCACTCTTTGGGCGCCAGGCCACCCGCGTGCGACGGCGGTGGCGGTCGACGGCGAGCGCATCTCTGCGCTTGGTTCTGATGCCGACATCGGTGCTCTGATCGGTCGCAGCACCCGGGTCATCGACGCCCGCGGTGGCACGATCCTGCCCGCATTCAACGACGCGCACGTCCACTTCCTCATGGCCTCGCGTTCGCTCGGAGAGCTCGACCTGTTCGGAGCCGACACGCAACCCGAGATCGAACGGAGGGTCAGGGACTACGCTGCGAGCCGCAAAAGCGAATGGGTCGTGGGTCGCGGTTGGTTCTACTCCGCGTTTCCCGGTGGCATGCCCACGGTCGCGCTCCTCGACAGTCTCGTCCCCGACAGGCCGGCCTACATCGAGTCTTTCGACGCGCACACGGGCTGGGCCAACACGCGAGCGCTCACATTGGCGGGCATCTCATCGGAAGGCGTACTGAAAGAGGCGGCCATGCTGGGGGTGACGCGCCACATACCGGCGCGATCGAAGGGCCAGGAGCTGGACGCGCTGCGCGCCGGAATGAGGCTCGCCGCATCGCGCGGCATCGGCTCGGTCCAGGAGGCGGGCGAAGGCCAGGACCAGCTCCGGCTGTGGGAGGCGCTTCAAGACGCCGGCGAGCTCACCCTCCGCGTCCGCCTCGCCTTCGACATGGCGCCTGGGCTCGACGCAGCGACCTGGAACCACATCCTCGACGAATACGACGAGCTGTCGAGGGATCGCAGAGCCGACCCATGGATAACCACCGGCATCTTGAAATCGTTCGCAGACGGCGTCGTCGAGTCCCGAACAGCAGCCATGCTCGAGCCGTACCCGGGTTCTGCTGAGCGAGGAGCGCCGCTTTGGGGCGATCAAGAGCTGGCCCAAGCGGCGCGCATCGCGGATGCGCGTGGCTGGCAGGTCCAGGTGCACGCCATCGGTGACGCTGCGATCCGCCAGGCGCTGGACGCGTTCGCAGGGACGCACCCAGCGCGACGACACCGCGTCGAGCACATCGAGGCCCCGGCCGCCACCGACATCGCCCGTTTCGCTGAGCTGGGAGTGATCGCCAGCATGCAGCCGCAGCATGCCGAACCGGTCAAGAACCTGCTCGAGATCTGGGCGCCGAACCTCGGGCCAGAGCGTTCGGCGAGGGGCTGGCCGTGGGGTTCGATCCTTCGCAGCGGCGCCCGCCTGGCTTTCGGCACCGACTGGCCCGTGGTGCCGCTCGACCCTTTTGCAAGCCTGCACGTCGCGGTCAGCCGGCAAACCCTGGCCGGCGAGCCACCTGATGGGTGGATCCCTGGCGAGCGGTTGGGCGTTGGCGAGGCTCTAGCGGCCTGGACGTCGGGCGCCGCTTACGCGGAGCACATGGACCGGCAGAAAGGCTTGCTCGAGGTTGGGATGCTCGCGGATATCGCGGTACTCGACCGCGACCTCCTATCGACCGACCTGAGTCAGATCAAGGAGACAAAAGTCGAGGCGACCGCGGTTGGCGGTCGCCTCGTGTACGAAAGCTAGACGCGGATCAGTCGCCGGCCGCCGGTGCCGCTTGTGCCTGCATCTGGACAGGCCCGGTGTGGATGGCGTGTCCCTTGCCGACCCACCAGAAAGCGATCGCCACGAGCACAAGGAAAGCAACCGTGGCGAACGTGTAGAGCTCGAACGTTGTGCGGCTGACGCCCGCTGTGTCGGCGCTCCACGCTGAGGTGAACAGGCTCGGCCACAGCGAGAAGACGGTGGCCGCGATCACCCAGAACATCGTGAGAATCACGCAGATCCACGCGCCCGCCGTGCCGCCGGGAACCACGAATGGACGCTTCACGTTCGGGTACTTGCTCCGAAGCGTGAGCAGCGCGGGGAAGATGAGGATGTACGAGAAGGTGGTCGTCGAGATCACGAGGCCGAGCACCGCCGCGAAGTAGCCGTGCAGGCCGCCTCCGGTGACGAAGAAGGTGATGAACATGAAGATGGTGGCGATGACGCCGGAGAGTATGTTCACCACGATCGGGGTTCCAAACCGCCCCGAGAAATAACCCAGCTGCTTGGGACCTGAGCCGGCGAGAGCGCCGATCGCCATGAGCCGGTCGGAGCCCATGAGCCAGGTGGTGCCGCTCGAGAGCAACACGAACACGAACGCGATGCCGACGACGTGGTTGAAGAATGGCGCCGCGCTTCCGAAGACGCTGGTCGAGGCGAATTGATAGGCCGCGACGAAACCCGACACGTTGCTGAGCTGGCTCGACGAGAGGATCAGCACCACGCCTGCGATGGGCACTGCGTAGCCGAGAAACGAGATGAGGCCGGACGCGTATACCGCTCGAGGGATATCCCGCTGCGGGTTGTCCATCTCCTCGCTGGCGTTCGTCTGCAGCTCGAAGCCGATCCACTGGAACACGAGGACCCCGAGCACGCCGATGAAGACGGTGATGTTGCTTGGGAAGAACCCGTTGGTCAGGCTCCCGTGGAAGCCGTTCTGCACCCCGGAGACGATTACGAGGAGCGCGAAGAACCCGAGGAGTCCGAGCCTGAGGATTGCGCCCAGGTTGGGCACCCACTTCATGTAGCGCAGCGACAGGACGTTCATCGTCACCGCAACCCAGATGAAGAGAAAGCCGATGACCGTCTCGGGCCCCTGGTTGCCGCTGAAGGACGTACCCCAAAGGGCGTCGATCGCGGCGATCGACACCGCGGCGAGCGTGCCGCCCAGCCAGATGGGGTTGCTGAGCCAGTAGAGGACGCTGACCACAGCGCCTGCGAAGTGGCCGTAAGCCATCCGCACCCAGTCGTAGGTGGCGCCCTCCGTCGGGAATGCCGCGCCCAGCTCGGCCGTGATCAGGCCGTACGGGATGAGGAAGGTGGCTCCAGAGACGATGAGCCAGAACACAGCCTGCGCGCCATAGGACGAAGACTGGCCGATCGTGTCCAGGGCGACGATCGCGCAGATCGTGAAGAAGATCATGTCGAACCGGAAGAGCGATTTCTTGAGCTTGCGTTTCTCGGCTACAAGCTCGGCTACGGCTTCAGATTCTGCCACCCCCAAAAACCTCCCCAAAGTTAAGCGACCGTGAAATCGCGACAATTAGAGAGCCGGGGGCGACTGCTGTCAAGTTGTGTCCCCAGCTGGAGGGTTTAGCCAGGTGAGCACGCCTACCGCGCGGCAGGTTTCGACGGCAAGGGTCAAGGAGCTGATCGCCCGCGAGGAGGAGCGGTTTCGGCAGGCTCGGCCTCGCTCCCAGGAGATGTGGAAGGAGGCGCGGGAGGTGCTTCCAAGAGGGGTCCCCTCGTCCTTCCAGGACGCTTCGCCCCAGCCCGTGTTCGTGGACCGGGGGCGCGGCAGCAGGGTCTGGGACGTCGACGGGAACGAGTACGTCGACTTCCACAACGGCTTCGGGGTGATGGTCGTCGGCCATGCTCACCCAAAGATCGTGGACGCGGTGAGCCACCGGATCGCGCTGGGCTCCCATTTCGCCCAGCCGGTGGCGGAGGACGTCCAGGTCGCGCGCGAGCTGTCGAGGCGTTTCGGATTGCCGAAGTGGCGATTCACGAACTCCGGCACGGAGTCCACCCTCGACGCCGTGCGAATCGCGCGAGGCTTCACCGGCCGCCAGCGCCTCATCAAGATGGAGGCGTCATATCACGGGCACCACGACGCGTTGATGGTGTCCGTCGAGCCGCCGCCGGACCTCATGGGCCCTCCGGAAGCGCCAGCCTCCGTTCCCCAGAGCGAAGGCATCCCGCCGGCAATCGTCGAGCTGACGACCGTGGTCCCGTTCAACGACCTGCCCGCACTCGAGCGCGCCTTCACCCGGTACCCGGATGAGGTCGCGGCCGTGATCATCGAGCCCGCGATGATGAATGTCGGGATCGTCCTGCCCGACCAGGGCTACCTCGCGGGGCTTCGCGACACGGCCCATCGCCATGGCGCGCTTGTGATCTTCGATGAGGTCAAGACTGGAGCCACCATCGCCGCTGGAGGCGCGACCGAACGCTTCGGCGTAACCCCCGACCTCGTCGCACTCGCCAAATCGATCGGCGGCGGCCTTCCCTGCGGCGCGGTCGGCGGCCGGGACGACGTGATGGCGGTGATCGAAGATAGACGCGTCGTGCAATCGGGCACGTTCAACGGCAATCCGTTGACCATGGCGGCCTCGAAGGTCACGCTGCTCGAGATCCTCACCCCGTCGGCCTACGCACATTTCGACGCGCTGGCCGAAACGCTCCAGGGCGGCCTCGACCGCGTCATCGCCGACCACGAGCTGCCGTTTCACGTCATCACGCTGGCGGCGCGCGGCGGGATCACTTACCGGGCGCAGCGCGTGCGCAACTACCGCGACTATCTCGAGATCGACAAGTCGTTCGCGTATCTCAGCTGGCTGTACCAGTGCAACCGCGGCGTCCTCATGGCGCCCGGCGCGGAGGAGAACTGGACCCTGTCGGTGCAGCACTCGGTCGACGACGTCCAGCATTACGTCGACAACTTCGCGGAGATGGCGCGAGACCTCCGATCCTGACCCGCCTCGCGACCCGATGAGGGCGTTCCTGCTGGGGCTCGTGATGCTGACGGGCATCAGCGTGACCGTGCTCGCCATCCGCCCAGGTGGATTCCGTCGGCAGCTTCGGCTCGCCGCCCGCCGGCTCCGCTTGATCCTCGCGCTTGGTGGCGTCTACCTCATCGGCTCGACGTTGATCCGGATCTTCTCCCCCGAAGGTTGGCTGGCCGACTACGGACCGCCCGGAATGGCGATCGTGCTGGCGGGAGCGTTTGTCGTGCTTGCGCAGGACCCGGCGCTGCCGCCCACGGCCAAGTCATGAGCGACCGCGAGCCCGACTCGATCACGCTCGCGGATGTTCAAGAGGCGCGGAAGCGCATAGCCGCCTTTGTGCCGCGCACGCCGCTGATCCGCCTGGAAGACGGGGGCACCGGCGAGCTCTACTTGAAGCTGGAAAACCTTCAGCCGATCCGCGCGTTCAAGGTCCGAGGTTCGGGTAACGCGCTCGCCTGCCTGGACCCAGCGGACCTACGGTCTGGCGTCTACACGGCGAGCGCAGGCAACATGGCCCAGGGGCTGGCCTGGAACGCCCGCAGGCTTGGCATCAAATGCACTGCGGTCGTGCCCGACGGCGCCCCGCACACCAAGCTCGAAGCGATCCACCGTCTCGGCGCCGAAACCGTGTCGATCCCCTACGACGATTGGTGGAACGTGCTCGTGACCCATCGGTATGCACCCCTCGAGCCGGCCCACTTCATCCATCCCGTCGCCGATGTCGACGTGATGGCCGGCAACGGCACGATCGGCCTCGAGATCCTCGAGGAGCTGCCAGACGTCAACGCTGTACTCGTCCCTTATGGGGGCGGCGGGCTCAGCTGCGGCATCGCGACCGCGGTTCGTGGACTCCGCCCCGAAGTCCGGGTCTATGGATGCGAAGTCGACACCGCGGCGCCGCTGGCCGCGGCGTTTGCGGCGGGTGGTCCGGTGCCATTTCCGCGCACTGCCTCGTTCGTCGACGGCATCGGTTCGCCCGCGGTGCTGCCGGAGATGTGGTCGCCCGCATCACGGCTTCTCGCAGGCTCCCTGGTCGTAAGCCTGCCGGAGGTAGCGGCCGCGATCCGTCACCTGGTCCAACACGCGGCGATCGTCGCCGAGGGCGCCGCGGGTGCCGCGGTGGCGGCGTCGCTCAAGGGCCTGGCCGGACCCGGTCGCTACGTCGCGATCGTGTCGGGCGGCAACATTGACCCCGACGTCCTGAGCACGATCCTGGCCGGCCTCGTCCCGTGATCGTCCTAGTCGACCTTGACCTCTGAGCCGTCCTGGGCCCACCGCGTGTGGAAGGCGCCCTCCCGGTCGACGCGATGGTAGGTGTGGGCGCCGAAGTAGTCGCGAAGACCCTGGATCAGATTGGCGGGCCCGCGCGCGCGGCGATAGCCGTCGTAATAGGCAAGCGATGACGAGAAGGCGGGTGTCGGCACACCACGGTCGATCGCGGTCTTGACGACACGCCGCCAAGCATCCTGGCCAGCCGCGAGGGCCTCCTGGAAGAACGGGTCGAGCATGAGGTTAGGCAATCCGCGCTGCGCTGTGTACGCGTCTTTGATCCTGTCGAGGAACTGCGCACGGATGATGCAGCCGCCGCGCCAGATGGTCGCCATCGCACCCAGGTCGAGGTTCCATTCGTACTGGCGCGAGCCGGCCCGCATGTGCTCGAAACCCTGGGCATACGCGACGATTTTGGCTGCGTAGAGCGCATCCCTGACGTCATCGACGAGGCCCATGTCGCGGTCGTAGTGGACGTGGCTTGCTGACGGGCCGGTCAGTATTCCTGCCGCCTTCACCCTCTCGCCCTTCTGGCTCGAGAGCACACGCGCGAAGACTGCTTCTGTGATCCCGGTCAGCGGCACGCCCAGCTCGAGCGCGGATTCGCTGGTCCAGCGGCCCGTCCCCTTCTGCTCGGCCTCGTCTTCGATCACGTCCACGAGCGCCTCGGTCGAACCGTCCGAGTGGTGCGCCAACACATCGGCCGTGATCTCGATCAGATATGACTGCAGCCTGCCCTCGTTCCATTCGCGAAAGATGGAGGACAGCTCCGCTGGGCTCAGACCGAGCGCTGAACGGAGCAGGTCATAGCTCTCAGCGATCAGCTGGATATCCGCGTACTCGATGCCGTTGTGAACCATCTTCACGAAATGGCCGGCGCCGTCGGGCCCGATGTACGTGCAGCACGGAACGCCGTCGACCTTCGCAGCGATCGCGAGCAGCATCTCCTCCACATGCTCGTATGACTCGCGGGACCCGCCCGGCATGAGGCTTGGGCCGAGCAGCGCACCCTCCTCCCCGCCCGACACTCCCATGCCCAGAAAACCCAATCCGGCCCTCGCCGCGGCGGCCGCGCGACGGCGTGTGTCGTGGAACAACGAGTTGCCGCCATCGATGATCATGTCGCCGGGTTCGAGAAGGGACGACAGCGAAAGAATCGCCTCGTCCACCGGCTCGCCGGCCTTCACCATGATCAGGACCGCCCGCGGCGGCGTGAGTATGTGGACGAGCGCCTCGAGGGTAGCCGCGGGCCGGAAGTCGCCCTCGGCCGCGTGCTCGGCCATGAACTCGTCGGTTCGCTTGCGGGTGCGGTTGTACACCCCGACCCTGACTCCGTGCGAACCGAGGTTGCGGGCCAGGTTCATGCCCATGGTCGCCAGCCCGACGATGCCCAGCTCGTGGTCTTTCAGCTCGCTCACCCCCCGGCATTATCGCCGGGTCGCGCGACGAGGCTAGGGCGTGGCCTTTGGCGTCGCCGACGCCCTCGCGTTTTCAGCCGCCTCCTGCGCTGCCGACTCGCCGGTCTCGTGTGCCGACGTCTCGTTGGACGCGCCGCCGGGTCCGCCGCCGGGTCCGCCGCCAGGTCCGCCGTGCCCACCCGGGTGGAACGTGCCGTTGTTCTCGGCCGTCTCCTGGGCGGCCGACTCGGCCGTCTCGTGAGCCGAGGTCTCGTTCGACTTGAACGTCGGGGCGGGGGATGGCGACGCCGCAGCGAGGAAGTTGGCGGCGGGTCCGCCACGACCGGCGGCCGAAGCCGCCATGACACCAACAACTACCGTGGCCGCCGCGACGGCCGAAGCGATCAGCAAAGTTCGTCCCAGGCTCATACGCGCATAGTCCGGGTCGAACCTCAAGGAAGCCTTGGAATCAGGTGTGAGTTTTAGCTTTCGACCGCAAACTCCAGGCAGCGCACCCCGCTCAGGTCGAGCCAGTACTTGCCGCGCCCGCGAACGAGTTTCATCTGGACTCCGCCACACGATGGGCATCGCACCACGACTCCTGGCGCGTTCATGTACACATCGACCTCACCGACCGCATGCAGCGAGCCGCAGTGAGCGCAGGTGCCTATCGCCGCGGTCATCTCCACAGTGAAGATCTCGCGCAGCAGGCCGCCGATGGCGTTGCCGTCGAGCGTCAAATCGGATTGCTGCATGGTCATGTCAACCTCCTGTGGGTCCGAAACGCTCGGTCTTGATAGACGCCGGGTCGAAACCCATGTCGACCAGCAGGGTCGCCACGCTTTCGACCAACGGTGTAGGCCCGCAGACGTAGACGATGGGTGCCTGCGATTTCGGCCACACAACTTCCGCGAGCATGGCGGAATCGATGCGACGCGAGTACCCGGCCCAGCCGTCGGGCTGCTTGCGGGTCAACGTATGCGCCACGGTGAGCCCGTCATCCGCCGACGCCAGCCGGTCCAGCTCGGCCTTGTAGATGACGTCTTCGAGGGAGCGTGACGAGTAGAGAAGCCTGGTCGGTGTTTTTGAGCCTATGGCTGCGCGGTGCCGGATCATCGCCATCAACGGGGCGATTCCGGACCCGCCCGCGACAAGCAGGAGCGGCCGCTCGTCGCCGCCTTTCCACACGAAGTAGCCGCCAATCGGACCGCGCAGCTCGACCTTGTCGCCGGCGCGCACCTCGCCGACCAGATAGGGCGAGACCTCGCCGTCGTCGAGCCTCTCCACCGTGATCGCTAGCTGTGGATCTTCGGGCGCGGACGCGATCGAGTAGCTGCGCTCCGCCTGGTAACCGTCTTCGGCGGTTACGCGAACGTCGACATGCTGGCCGGCCAGGTGACCGTGCCACTCGGGCATCTTGAGCACGAGGCTCGCGACCCTCGGCGTCTCCTGCACCAGGCTGGTCACCTCGGCGAGCTGCCACGTGACTACTTGTGGGATATCAGTCGCCCCAGTACCGCTGCTCGCGCCAGGGATCGCCGTAGTTGTTGTACCCGTTGACCTCCCAGAAGCCCGGCTCGTCTTGGTTGACCAGCTTGATGGCGCGGATCCATTTGGCGCTCTTCCAGAAGTAGAGGTGTGGGACGAGCATCCTTGCGGGCCCCCCATGCTCCGGGTGGAGCGGCTCGCCGTCGAACTCGTAGACGATCCATGCTTTCCCCCCGGTGAGGTCCTCCAGCGGAAGGTTGGTCGTGTAGCCGCCGTAAGACGACTGAACGGTGAACTCGGCAGCCGTTTCCACGCCCTCGAGGAGCGTGTCGACTGACACGCCTGTCCAGCCGGTGTCGAACTTGCTCCACTTCGTGACGCAGTGGATGTCTTTTGTGACCTGCTCGGTTGGAAGCTTGCGGAACTCCTCCCAGGTCCAGCTCTTGGGCGTGTCGATCTCGCCTTCGATGACGAACTTCCAATCCGTCAAGGGAATCCGCGGGGTCGGTCCGGCGGACAGGACAGGGTAGTCGGTGACGATGTACTGGCCGGGCGGCAACCTCGAGCTGCTCACCGTGTCCCGCCGGCGACCTCGGAAACCACGCGATATGAAACCCATGAGCCCCGTACCCCCTCAGGCGAACTCCAACTCTGTGTTGATGGTGATGCATCCGCCGATGCTTTGGGCGACCGAGAATGGCGCGATCGCGGGGAGCGAGTTAGGCTAAGCGACCATGAGCCTGGAGCCGCCAACCGGACAAACCGTCGGGCAGATATCCGCAGACCGGCAATTCCGCTGGGACGGCCAGCAATGGGTGCCGCTAAAGTCAAATGAGCGTGAGCCGACGCCGTGGACCCGGCCCATGCAGCTCATCGTCGCCGCTGTCTTCGTCCTGTCGGCCGTGGGCTCGGTGTTCACCATCCTCGTCTTTGTCAACCACGACTCGATGCTGAACGCGATCAGGGCGCAAGGCACGCTGCCCTCGGGAACCGACGTCGACGCGGCGGTGAACCTCGCCATCGGGGTCACGTACGGGTTCGTGATCTTCCTCGCTGTTCTGTGGCTGATTGCGGCCGTCGGAAGCTACCTCGGCTGGCGGTGGATGTTCTGGGCGGCGCTCATCCTTTACGGGTTCAGCGCCATCAGCGTCTTCACGAACCTCACTAGCTTGGCCAACCCCAGCAAGTCGGCGATCCCCACGTCAGGCCTGATCGTGAGCGAGGGGTTCTCGGTCATCGGGCTTGCGCTTTTTGTATGGATGCTGGTCGCGGCGATCAAGTACGGCCCGTGGGCCATGAAGAAGCCCGGCACCTAGGACGCCCCGGGAACTCCGAACCAGGCAGTCAAGGCGTCAGGCAACCCGAGGTGGC
>DASVEP010000081.1:0-15071 GCA_036380475.1 Candidatus Dormiibacterota bacterium | reverse complement strand
CCCGCACGCCTGGTCGGAGAGACCGCGTAGCGCTGTGTGCACGGCTGAGCGCGTCTGTGTAGCCTCGCCGGCTTAGTCGCGCTAAGCGACGATCCACGCCGGCGCGTCGACCCCAACCCTTAGACCAAACGTGCCTTTATGAGCAAAACCATCTCTGACATGCCGACCGCTTACGACGCTGGGGCCATCGAGCCCGGCTGGTACGCGCGCTGGGAAAGCGCGAACCTTTTCACCGCCAACCCGAGCAGCCCGAAGCCGAAGTTCACGATGTGCTTTCCTCCGCCCAACATCACCGGCGAGCTGCACATGGGTCACGCGCTGCAGACCGCGATCTACGACCTGATCGCGCGGTACAAGCGGATGACCGGCAACGAGGTGTTGTTCCTGCCCGGCTACGACCACGCCGCCATCGCGACTCAGAACGTGATCGAGAAGCAGCTGGCGCGCGAGGGCAAGACCAAGGAGGAGCTTGGCCGCGAGGCCTTCGACGCCAGGGTCGAGGCCTGGTACAAATCGGTCGGCGCGACCATCATCAACCAGCTCCGCCTGCTGGGCGCCTCGATGGACTGGAGTCGCCTTCGCTTCACTATGGACGAGCGTTACGTCCATTCCGTGATGACCGCGTTCGTCGCCTTCTACGACCGCGGTTGGATCTACCGTGCGCCGCGCATCGTCAACTGGTGCCCGCACGACCAATCGGCCATCTCCGACCTCGAGGTGAAGTGGCAGGAGCATCACGACACGCTCTACTACATTCGCTACCCGATCGAGGGCGGCGGTGAGGTCGTCATCGCGACCGTCCGGCCCGAGACGATGCTCGCCGACACCGCCGTCGCCGTGAACCCGAGTGACCCTCGGTACCGATCGATGGTCGGCAAGAACGCGATTCTTCCGCTGGTTGGACGAAAGCTGCCGGTCGTCGTCGACGACGCCGTGGAGAAGGACTTTGGAACCGGGGCGCTCAAGGTCACGCCGGGGCACGACCCGATGGACTACGACATCGGCCAGCGGCACGGGCTCGACGTCATCAACGGCATGCATCTCGACGGCCGCATGAACGTTCCCGGCCTTCCGTACGATGGCCTGCCGGCGCTCGAGGCGCGCGAGAAGGTGGTGCATGACCTCAAGGCACAGGGCTACCTGGTCAAGGAAGAGCCGTATACACACGAGGTCGGCCACTGCGATCGGTGCGACGCCATCATCGAGCCTTTGATCAGCGACCAGTGGTGGCTGCGCATGGAGAAGATGCGCGACAAGGCGCTGGACGCGAGCGAGGCCGGCAAGGTCCGGTGGCACCCGGAACGCTACGAGCGCACATACCTCGATTGGCTTCATGGCCTGCGCGACTGGAACATCGGCCGCCAGCTGTGGCTGGGCCATCGCGTGCCGGTCTACTACTGCAAAAACGGCCATCGAACGGTGGCCGTCGAGCGCCCGACCGAGTGTCCGGAATGCGGGAATCGCGAGATCCAGCAAGACCCGGACGTGCTCGACACCTGGTTCTCATCGGCGCTCTGGCCGTTTGCAACGCTTGGGTGGCCCGAGGAGACCGAGGACCTTCGGGCCTTCTACCCGACAGACATGAACTGCACCGCGCGCGAGATCATCAACCTCTGGGTGAGCCGGATGATCATGACCGGCATCGAGTTCATGGGCGACGTTCCCTTTTCCGACGTCGTGATCCACTGTCAGGTCCAGGCGTCCGACGGGCGGCGCATGTCGAAATCACTCGGCACCGGCGTCGATCCGCGCGAGCTGATCACCAAGTACGGCACGGACGCGCTGCGCGCATGGGCGGCGTCGGTCGCGATGTCGAGCCAGGACGTTCGTTTTGACGAAACGCGGGTCGAAGGCTACCGGCGGTTCTGCAACAAACTCTGGAACGGCGCCAAGCCGGTCCTGCGCAGCATCGGCGATGGCCCGGTCCCCAACGTTCCCGAGCCGGATGATCTGGAGCTGATCGAAGACCGGTGGATACTCTCACGGGTCGCCTCCGTGCAGCGTGAGATCACGCAGGGCATCGAAGAGTTCGCGTTTCAAGATTCGATCAATGCCGGTTATGGCTTCATCTGGAACGAGTTCTGCGACTGGTGGCTCGAAGCATCGAAGGACCGGCTGCGCGCGGGTGATGAAACCGCGCAAGCGGTCGCGATCTTCTGCCTCGACAACGCGATTCGCATGCTCCATCCGTTCATGCCTTTCGTGACCGAAGAGCTATGGTCGCGATTGCCAGGCGAGCGGGATTTCGTGATGCGCGCTGCGTGGCCTGAGGACCTTCATCACTACGTTGACGGCCAGGCCGAGGTCGAGTTCGAGCGATTGATGGACATCGTCAATCAGATCCGTTCATATCGCAAAACGGTTCCGGGCGCTCCTGCAAAAGGCGGCGCAGTCAAGCTGTTTTCCGAGAACGATGCCGACTGGACGCGCGCCCTTTCCATGCTCGGCCAGGTCGCGGTGATCGATGATCTCCCACCGGGCAAGGAGTTAGCCCTGACCGAAGGCAGCATCGTGTTCCCTGCTGTCGCAGCGGTCGATCCCGCGGTCACCGCCAAGAAGAGGACGGAGCTGCAGAAGGATCTCGACCGCGTGCAGGCCAAGCTCGACAATCCCGAGTTTCGAGCGAAAGCCCCCGAGCAGGTCATCGCGGAACAGGAAGCGCGCGCCGAGGAGTTGAGGGCCTCAATCGACCGTCTCGGGTAGAGCCTTACCCTTAGGCGCGCATGCCCTCCACAGCGCTACTTGCGCCCGTCGCCATACCTCTACTGACTGCGGGCGCGGTTGCCTTTTGTGGCGTTGCCGGTCTGAAGGTCGATCGTGTCGTGCTCGCAGTGGGATCGTGGGGCGCGATCGTTGTTCTGATCGCTCTCTGGGTGCCGGTCAGATCCACCCAGGAGCTCACCCTCGGCCCGCTGGGTTACGGCGCCCCATTCGACTTGAGGCTCGACGCGGTCGGCTTCGCTTTCGCGCTCATGGTCCTGGTTCCATCTGCTGTCCTCCTGACCCTGCAACCTCGCGCCTGGCAGGAGGGCACGGTCGCGGCCCTGGGGGTGGCGGCGGCGGTGCTTGCAGTGGAGGCAGGCGGAATCTTGCTGACAGCGGTTGCGGGCGGAGCGGCGGCAACGCTTGCTGTGATCCAGCTAGACGTGGAGGACCCTCGAGCATCTCGTCCCCCCTGGGGGATCCTTCTGGCCGCATGGCTTGCGCTCAGCTGGGCCGGCGCGATCCTGCAAGTGCGCGGCGGCACCGCGGTTTATGCGGCCGTGCCGGTCTCCGCCATCACCGTGCCGATCTTTGTCTTGCTGGCGGCGGCGGCGCTGTTGGCATCAGGTCTCTTTCCGTGGCGCGCGTGGCCGTCCCAGCTGTGGGGAAGACCCGCGCTGCGAGCAGCCGGGATGGCGATGGCAACGATGTATCCGCTTGGCTTCTATCTCCTGGTGCGTGCTTACGAGATCGGCGACGGCGGCTATCCCCAGTTTCTTCTGAACGCGGCTCTCGCCACGATCGGTGTACTGGTTGCGTTTGGCGCGGCCGCTCGCGCGCAATCTGCGACAACACGGCGTGAATACCTCGGCGAGGTGATCCCGGGTCTTGGCGGCTTTGCCTTGATGGGGATCAGCCTCGGCACTTCACTGGGACTGGCGGCGGGGATTGCGACTCTGGTCGTGGCCGCCATCCTTGCCGCTTGCTTACCCCTGCTTCCCGACCGTGCAGGTCCCGCATCACTGGTGCTCATAGCGGCCGCCGCGGGTCTACCCCCAGGCCTGGCGTTTGGCGTTCGTGTCCTCGGTCTCGAGGCGACGTTTGAGGCCGGCAATCTGCTCGGCCTGCTCGGCATCGCAGGCGTGGCGACCTGGATCATCTCGATCATTGCGGCCGCGCGTGCCATCGGCCTGCCCGCGGGGCGCGGCCACCCGGCGGTAGAGACCGCCCCCCGCGTGGCCATGGGCCTGGCTGCCGCGACGATTCTTGTGGGTCCGGCTTTGGGACTCGTGCTTCTGGCGCTCGCGCTCCCGGCGCAAGCGGATGTGATGGCGTCTCCGGCCGGGGTCCCGATCGGAGGGGCCACCTCGATTGTCACTGTCTCGACGGTGCTGCCCGCGCTCGCGTTGTTCACACCAGTCCTGCTGCTTGCGGCCGCGGCTTACATCGTCGCCGGCCCACCCGCGGTTCCGGCCCGGCAGCGTCCACCGTTGTTCGAGCTGCCCGGGACAAAGCTGTTGGCCGGCTTGCGTGCTGAGATTCGCGCGGCCACGGTTCCTGAGCAGTACCGCTCGTTGGTCGACCTGCGCGCTCTGGAGGCCGCGGCGACAGGAGGCGGACCCTTGCTATGGCTGGCCGCGCTGGTCGCCCTCGCGTACGCGGTCACCCGCTGATCGGTGGATACCGCCGCTGCCATTGGCGCCTGGCTCGGCGCCGCCGTGATCGTCCTCGCAGATGGCCGGCGCGGGCTTGCAGTCGGCATCGGACTCGTGGCTCTCGGCTTTGCGGGTCTCGCATGGACCGAAGGTTCGTGGGTGGGAACTGCATTCCTGGTGGTGGGCGGCGCCGCGGCGGTGATCGAGCTGCTGCGAGCGCGCCCGCACGACTGGGGATTCATGCCGCCCGGCTCGACCGCGCGTCTCATATTGGCCGTCGTCGGAGGAATCATCTCGCTCTGGATCGCGGCCTCGGTCACGACAGGACCCGGCGCTCCTCTGCGGTTTGCCTCGCTTGCGGTGATGGCGTTGATGTCGGGCCGCCTGCTGCAAAGCCAGAGCGCGACCGCCGTGCTCACTGCCGCAGCCGGGCTGGCCATTGCGCTCGCCGGCGCATCAGCGATCGCGCCGAGCGGCAGTGACTACGCTCCCTATCTCCTAGGAGCGGCGATTGCGGCGGGCGCCTTGCTCCTGCCGGTCTCCGAGTCTCGTGGAGCCTGAGCTCGCCGTAGCCCTGCCCGCGGCAGGCGCGCTGATCGGTGCGGCGCTGCGCCCGCGGCCGCGGGTTGCGCTCATCGCGGGCGCCGCACTGGGGGTAGCCGGTCTGGCTGCACTCGTTCTGGCCGCACCAGGGCTGTCCTCCGACCAGCTGGGCCTGCGCCTGTCGATCTCAGCGATGAGCCGGGCCCTTCTGCTGGCGGGCGGCGGGTCTCTCGCTCTCGTCGTCGCCTTTGCCCCGGCGCGCGCCGACCGCACGGCCCTGCTGACCTGGGGATTGGCAGGACTTGCGGGTATGGCCGCGATCGCGGCGGCTCCGACCCTGGACCTCGTCATCCTCGTAACGCTCGGCGTCGCGCTGCTGCACGCCGCTCTCGCCGGCGGCCGTTCGCTGTCGGCGCGGCTGCGTGCGCCAGCGCTCGCGGTCGCACTTCTTGGAGTTGGGCTCGTGCTGGCGCGCCTCGAAGGACCACCTGTGCTGGCCCGCTTCGCGGCAGTCGGCCTCGTGGCGGGGCTGGCGGCGGCGCTGGGCTTGCTCCCTTACATCCATGAGTTCGATCCCGACGAGCCGACGTCGGCGTCGCCAATTGCTTGGATCGCGTTCCTCGGTCCGGTCATTGCCGTCGCGGTCGTGATGCGGGCGCGAGAGCTCATTCCCACCGCTGCCGCCGCGTTCGGGGCCATGCTCGTCGGACTCGGGCTGCTCAACATGCTGTGGGGGAGCCTGGCTTCGTGGCTCACGGAAAAAGGCACCTCGGCCTGGCACTACTCCTTCATGGCCGACTGGGGCCTCGTCCTGTGCGCATTCGGCGTGCAGGTCGCCGATGGTCAAGCGGCTGCCGTCCTCGTCCTTTATGGAATCCTTCTCAGCCGCCTGCCCCTTTACCTGTGGTCGCGGCAGTCCCTGCGCGAAAGGGTCCAAACCGACCGGCCCATCAACCTGCTGGCGGCCGCCCTGCTGGCCGGCTCGGCCCCGTTCGCGGGGTTTGCGGCCCGGGTTCTGCTGCTGCGCGGTGCCAGTCAGCTCTACTGGCCACTGGCACTTGTCATCGCGGCCGGACTTCTCCTGTGGCTGCCGCCTTCGCTTCGACTTGGCCGCAGCCTCGGCTTGCCGCGTGGACGGCAGGCGATCGGGGCTGGGATCGCGATCGCCGCAAGCGTGGCCATGGGACTGTACCCGCAGCCGATCCTCACACTTGCCGGCCTGTGATCCAGGCCCTCGCGCAGCTCGCCACCCACGCATTCGCACTCCTGCTGTATCCCGGGCTGGCCGCGATGGCCGTCTTCGGCGTCGGGGTCGAAAGCGTTTGGGTGCGCGTTTGCGAAGGTCGCTGGGTGATGCCCGATCTGCGATGGCATCCGCCGTCGGCGGTGCTGACCACAGTCACCATCGCCGCGATGCTCGCGTCCGTTCAGCTGTCGCCTCCGTTCAACCCTGTGCCATCGGAGGAACGCAACCTGATCGTGGTGGCGGTTGCTCTCGGACTGACGGTCTGGGCGGAGCTCGCGCTTGGCATCGAGCTTTTCGGTGAGCCGGGTCTTCTGCTCATAGTTCAGTCCTGCTGGCTCGTTGCGGTCCTTGGGCCGGCCGTCGAGCTGCAGAGCCTGCGCCCGCAGGTGCTTGGCGCGGTGCTGGTGTCGTCACTGCTTCCGCTCAAGGTTGCGAGCGGCATCCTCTACCTCCTGTGTCTGCCCGCCCTGCTCAAGCTCTGGCCGCTGCCCACACCGGGCGAGCGGCGGGCCAAGCGCAGGCTCGATGCGATGCGTGTGCTGTGCTGGTGGCCGTACTGCGGCCTGTTCGCGACGCTGTACTTCCCTCCGTCACCGGATGATGCAATCGGAGTAGCGCGCTTTTTGGTGTTGAGCGTGGCTGCCGCCGCAGTGTGCGTGCTTGCGGGTGCGCTCATGGCCCGTCGCGGCGCCGAGCCGGTCCGCGCCCTGTACAGGCGAGGCATCGCGCCATTCGCGGGATTGGTGCTGGGCCTGGTGGTGGTGACTTCTCTCCTCGTGCGTTAGGGGCCGGTCGCCGCGGAGCCGCTCTCCGGTAATATCTCCGTTCGTGCCCAAGCCGGATGGATCGCTGTCGGCCATCGTGGTCAGCGGCGGGAAGCAGTACCGAGTGGCGCCAGGAGACAGGGTCCTGGTCGACCGCCTCGCCGCCGAGCCCGGCTCGTCGGTGAAGCTGGATCGTGTCCTGCTCGTCCGCGACGGCTCGGACATCAAGGTCGGCGCGCCGGCGATCGAGGGGATGGTGATCGACGCGAAGGTCCTCGCCCACAGCCGCGGGCCGCGGATCGAGACCCTGAGGTACAAGTCGAAGAAGCGCGTGCGCGTCCACCGTGGCGGCCGCGCCGACTACACGGCGCTCGAGATCCTTGCCGTGGGTGGGCTGAAAGTGGCGACCGGCACAGAGGTCGAGGAAGACGCCGAGACCAAGCCGGCCAAAGGTAAGGCCGCCACCCGGAGAAAGACCAACGCCCCCGAAACCGTCGCGGTGGCAGAAACTGAGGCCGAGGCGAAAGCCGACGAAACAAAGCCCAAGCGGGTCGCCCGCAAATCAAAGCAGGACACGAAATAGATGGCACACAAGAAAGGCGGCGGCTCCTCTCGCAACGGACGCGACTCCCAGCCGAAGATGCTGGGCGTGAAGATTTACGCAGGCCAGACGGTGGATGCCGGCGCAATCCTCGTCCGCCAGCGTGGGACCAGGATCAACCCGGGCACGGGAGTCGGCCTGGGCCGCGACCACACCCTTTTCGCACTCGTCCCTGGCGAGGTCCGGTACGAGCGGGTGGGCAAGGACGGCCGGCGCGTCAGCATCGTCACGAACTAAGCGACGGCCTTTCGTCGATTCGGCGCGGGTCGTCCTTCGCGCCGGACACGGTGGCCGCGGCTCGGCGTCCTTCCGCCACGAGCCTTTCGTGCCGCGCGGCGGCCCCGACGGTGGAGATGGTGGCCGCGGTGGCTCGATCGAGCTGAAGGCGACCACCCAGCTGACTGACCTGTCCATCTACAAGCGGAAGTCGCGATGGCAGGCGGAGCCGGGCGCGGATGGCGCAGGCGGACGCAAGACCGGCCGCAACGGAGCCGATCTCTTGCTGGAGGTGCCGGTCGGCACGCTCGTGCTCGATGAGCAGGGCGCGTTGATCGCCGACCTCGCCCACCCGGGGGCGAGGTCCGTCGTGGCGCGCGGCGGGCTCGGCGGTCGCGGCAACGTGCACTTCAAGAGCTCGCGGCGCCATGCGCCCGACTACGCAGAGCCGGGCCTGAACGGCGACGAGATGTCGGTCACGCTCGACCTGAAGCTCATCGCCGACGTGGGTCTGGTCGGTGCGCCCAACGCCGGCAAGTCATCGCTGCTCTCGGCGCTGACAGCGGCGCGCCCACAGGTCGCGGATTATCCGTTCACGACGCTCGACCCCGCCCTTGGCGTCGCCGACTCTGCCGGCGGCCGTTTCGTCATCGCCGAGATTCCGGGGCTCGTCGAGGGTGCCTCGCATGGGGCAGGGTTGGGACACCGCTTCTTGCGCCACGCAGAGCGAACCCGCGTCCTTGTATATGTCGTCGACGGATCGGCGGCTGACCCCTGGGAAGACCTCGCCTCGGTGAAGGCAGAGGTCGAACAGTTCTCCCCTGAGCTCGCCGGCCGGCCGAGCCTCACCGTGTTCAACAAGCTCGATCTCGAACAGACCCGCAGCCTCCGCCGACGTTCGCGTCGCAAGGGAGTTCTGTTCGCTTCAGCGCTGACCGGTGAAGGCCTGCCGGAGCTGACCAGCGCCATGATTGCCGCCATTGCCAGTGCGCCCGAGCCCAAGACCCCAGCGCGGCCCGCGGTGATCAAGCTGCCAGAACCGTCGCGTTCGAACCTGCTCGTCGAGCGGAAGCCGTGGGGTTTCGTTGTCAGCGGCGCTCGCGTCGAGCACCTCGTCGCTCATACGAACATGGATTCCGAGGGCTCCCTTGATCGTTTCCAGAGAGAGCTCGACCGTCTCGGCGTGAATGAGGCTCTGGAGGCGGCCGGCGTCGACAGCGGCGACACGGTGCGCATCGGCGTGACAGAGTTCGAGTACAGGCCGTGAGCTCGGCCGGCGAACGCCTCGGAGTGTTCGGTGGGACGTTTGATCCAATCCATGTGGGGCACCTGGCGGCGGCGAAAAACGCCATCGATTGTGCACGGCTGGACCGCCTCATCCTCATGCCCACCGGCAGACCCCCGCACCGCGAGCCCGCGGCGGCAAGCCCCGAGCACCGGCTGGCGATGACTCGACTGGCCGCATCCGACGACCCGCGCTTCGAGGTTTCGGACATCGAGCTGCAGCGGCCTGGCGCGTCATTCACGTCGGACACGCTTAGTGAGCTGCGCACGCGACACCCTCGTGGTGAGTTGTTCCTCATCCTCGGCTGGGACGCGGCCAGGTTGTTCAGCAGCTGGCACGAACCCGAACAGGTAATGGCCCTGGCGACGGTCGTGGTCGTCGCGCGCCCCGGCGTCGGGTCGCCGCAAGCGGAAGACATCGCTGCGGCGGGCCTCGATCCCGAGCGCGTGATCGTGTGCCTCGACGTCACGCCCAACGTATCGGCCAGTGGGATACGCAACGACGTCAGAAGTGGGCGGTCGATTGCGGGTAAGGTGCCGCCGGCGGTCGAGCGGTACATCGCCGCCCATCACCTGTACTCTGAATAAGTTGCCTCGGATTCCGCGGGGGACGACCCCGCTGCAGCTGGCCCGTTTGCTGCGCGGCGCGGCAGTGGACAAGAAGGCCTGGGACGCAGTCGTGATCGACGTGCGTGACAAGACCTCGATCGCCGACTACTTCGTGGTGTGCGAGGGCGAAACCGACCGTCAGGTGCGTGCCATCGCGGATGGCATGGTCGATGCGGCGAAGAACATGCAGCTCAGGCCGCTCGCAGTGGATGGCTACGAGGATGCCACGTGGATACTGCTCGACTTCGACTCGGTGCTCGCCCACGTTTTCCTGCCAGGCGAGCGCACGTATTACGACCTGGAAAGCCTGTGGGGAAGGGCGGATAAAAGGCGCAGAAAAGCAAGCTAGAGCTGGGTGGAGCCTTAGGCCGGATTTACTCCGGCCGTCCCCAAGCGTGCACCTTCCAAGCGCCACCCAGCGTGTCCGAGGAGAGGGGTTGGCTCGCGGAGGGGACATCTGTCCCCACCGCGATTAGCGGCGACGAAAGGCTTCCTAGCAGCCTAGGATTGGTGGGCGATGGCGCACCCCGTGAGCAGTCGAGGAAGCTCCCGTGGTAGCCAGCCGTCGTTCGGTGACCTCGACAAACCGCTGTACACGATCAGCGTGGCGGCCGAGATCCTCGAGACCCATCCGCGCACCCTCATGCTTTATGAGGACGCGGGTCTCATCGAGCCGCACCGCACGTCGACCAACCGGCGCCGCTACTCGCCGCGCGACATCAGCAAGGTCCAGGTCATCCAGCACCTGACCCGCGAGAAGGGCGTGACGCTGGCCGGCGTGAGGCACATCCTGAGCCTGTTCGAGACGATGAAGCGACATCGGGTGGAGCCGCCGTCCGATCTGCGAGAAGTTTTCGACCGTTACGCCCAAATTATTTGATCGGGCGTTCGGGCGGTCTTAGTGCAGACTCTTGACGATCTGGATGATGGCCGGGCCGAGGAGAACGATCCAGAGCACCGGGAAGATGCAGCCCACCATCGGGAACACCATCCGCGACGAGGCCTGCGCCGCTCGTTCCTGAGCCGTCTGCCGCTGGCGACGGCGCATCTCCATCGCCTGCACCCTCAGCAGCCGCGCGATGGGAACGCCCATCTGGTCAGACTGGACGATCGATTCGACGAGGTGATGAAGGTCGGCCACGGAAGTCGTCGTGGCCATGTGCTCCAAGGCGCTCATGCGCGGCCGGCCGAGCCGGATCTCGCGGAGCACCTTCCCGATCTCGTCGCCGAGCGCGTTGTGGAAGCGCTCGGTGATGCTGAGCAGTCCTTCGTCGAGGCTCATGCCCGACTCCACGACCAGCGTCAGCAGGTCCGTTGCCTCGGCAAGCGACCGCTCGATCTGGTGGCGCCGCTGCGAGATCCGCTGCTCGAGCCACAGGACCGGCGTGAAGTAGCCGAGCAATGCGGCCAGGGCTCCGGCGGCAGGCGCCAGGGCCAGCGTCGGAATGGGTGTGCTCAGGACCACGCCGAGCGTGAGGCCGATGATCGCGAACAGCGCCGCCACGCCGTACCTGACCGCCTGGAATCCGGCCGGCGTGAGGTTGCCGGGGTCGCCGGCGCGGCTCAGCTTCTGTCGCATCTGGCCTGTCTCGTGCGCCGGCATCCGTGCGGCGAGCGGGCGCGCCAGTGCCTCAAATTCTTTTATCCAGCTGGTTCTTGGCGGCGGTGTCCATGCAGCGTTGGTCGCGGCGACCGGCTTGGTCTGATCGAACGCCACGAAATAAGCGGCGACCACGATCCCGCAGATGACGCCTGCCGTGATGGCGATCATGAAAGTTGTGCTCATGCCTGGAGTGCCGTCATGCGGCGGATGAGGATGTTGCCGACCAGGATCAGCAAGCCTGCGATGCCCAGCAGGATGTAGCCGACGACCGTGCTCGTCATGGGCGCGAAATATCCGGGCACGAAAACATAGAGGCCGAGCGCAAGAAGAATCGGCAGACCGGTGATGATGGAGGCGGACGCTCTCGACTGAGCGGTCAAGACGCTCATGTCGCGCTTGGTCTGGATTCGGTCGCGAAGCGTGTCGGAGATGTTGTCGAGAACCTCCGCGAGGTTTCCTCCGACCCGCGTGTGCAGAAGGATCGCGGTCACGATGAACTCGAGGTCGGGGCTGTTGATGCGCAGGAGCATCGCGCTGAGCGCGTCTTCGACCGAGGTGCCGAGCGTGATCTCCGTCGTCACGCGCTCGAACTCTGTGGACACGGGTGGTTGGGACTTAGAGGCGACGGTCTCCAATGCCCGGTCGATGGCGTAACCGGTCTTGAGGGAGTTGGAGAGCAGCTGCAGCATGCCGCCGAGCTGCGCATTGAACATGTTCTGCCGGCGACGCTGCAGGTAGTTGACGACCAGAGGCGGGATCGCGAAGCCGACTGCCGCGATGATGATCGGCCCGATGGAGATGCCGAAACGGAAGAGGCCTATGAGCGCGCCCAGCGCCACCGCGCCGATGCGGATGAGGAGGTATTCGGCGGGCGTGATGTTGAGGCCCGCGCGCGCGAGGTCCTCGGTCAGGGTTGGCCGGCCGCGGACGCTTCGCCGCATGCTGAGGTTGTCCGCCGCGGGGCGAAGAAGCCTTTCGACCAGCTCACGCGGCGTTGCTCGCGGAGTGCTGCTTGGGACGTCTTCGGCGCGGGTGCGCTCCTTGCGGACCCGATCCAGGCTCCAGAAGAAGACGGCGATTGCCGCCGCCATGGGCACCGCTACCGCCAGGAGGCTCGTTAGGTCCATTGGTTGCTAGAAGAGCGTTGGGAAGGCCTTCTGGACCGTCTGCAACGTGACCCCCTGGGCCGCGTTGACGCTGGGGCAGGTTGGATCCGGGGCCAGGGTGCCAGGGGTCAGGTAGTCCTTGAAGGATTCGAGCGAGTACTTGAGCGCGGCGTAGGTCAGGAACCAGGTGATGAACTCGGCCTGGCATTGGGTCACGACCACGGTGAGGCTGGTCGCCCCGGAGGAGCCGCCGCCGGAGCCGTTCGTCCCGACGCGTATCACATGGAGGTTGGTGAATATCGTCTTGGCGGCGACCTTGCCAGTCGTCGAGACGGTGGCGATCACCGAGATGTAGTCGTCCGGCTGGATGAAGTCCGCGACCCCCTGCTGCTCGCTGGTGGGAATCGTCAGGGCGACGTAGCCAGACGGAATCGGCAGGTATTCCGACTGTGATCCCAGCGCCTGGCTCGGCTTGACGACGACGTTCGACGTGATCTCCTGGCCCGACAGGATCGTTACTAGAGGGATGGTGCCCTGGACATCGGAGATCTTGGTGAAAAGGACCTGTGGATAGTTGGCGGGCACCGGCATCCTGGCGAGGGCGATCGAGCCGGCGTCTATGGGCAGCCGGGGTTGCAGGTCCTTGGTCGCCACGACTACAGACTGCATCGGAACATTGGTTCCAGTGCTGGCGTTGAGGGCCACCAGGACGAAGGCCGAGATCACGAGCAAGGCCAGGACGATGCCCAGGAGAGTGAACGGGCGCCTGGATGTAAGGCGCCTAAAAGTGCTCAAGGCCGACACATCATAGGCAAGATATCCGCGGTGCCGACGCTCTTAAGTCCCGGTTCCCGCCGCCTCAGGAAGCGCCAATCAGGGCAGTCGATGGTGGAGTTTGCCCTGTCGTCCGTGGTCCTGCTGCTGATCGTCGGCGGGCTCGTGGACATCGGTCGGGCCGTGTATGTCTCCCAGGTTCTCTCGAGCGCCGCCCGCGAGGGGGCCCGCCACGGCGCCTGGTTCGACGCCGCCAACCAGAACCACCCTTACCTGTACGACGCCCAGATCAAGGCTGTTGTCGACGCTGAGCTCGCCACGATCTCGCTGCCGGCCTCGATCCTCAAGAACCCGGGCACGACGTGCCCGGCCGTGACCGACGGAAACACATTCCACAACCCCCCGTACCCAAGCTCGGCCTACCCTTCGACGGTCAACCAGCCCTGGCTCTACATCTGTTACGACAACACGGCGGGGGTGGACTTCACCTCGCCGCCTGGGGGCCAGAGCCAGCAGGACCTCAACGTGATCGTCCTCTATTCGTACGGGGCGTTGACCCCTGTGATCAGCGCCCAGTTCGGCGCCTTCCGTATCGCCGCCAACGAACACATCACGGTGCAGGGTCCGTGAGGTCGCTCAGGGTTAAGTTCTCCGGCCAGCGATCGCAGGCGCTGATCGAGTTCGCACTCGTCTCGCCCGTGCTGCTTCTGCTGCTGTTCGGCATCATCGACCTCGGGCGGGCGGTCTTCTACTACGACGCCCTGGCGAACGCCGCGCGAGAAGGTGCTCGTGCATCGGTTCAAGCGCCGAACCGGATGCCCACGAACAGCGATGTCCTGACGAAGGTCACATCGCAGCTCGTCGGCATTCCTGCGTCAGAGCCATGCCCTCAAGGACCCATCACCAGCGCGACCCCACCCGGGAATGCGGCCTGGGTCTACGTAACTGAACCCAATCCTCCGTCTTCCGCAGAGAGCAATCCCCCGATGAATGCGCCCGGCGGGGAGTACCCCGCGGCAGCCAACGGTTCATGCAGCGCTGTCAACCCAGCCTCGGGCAACGCTCCGCTCCAGGTGACGATCCGGTTCAACTTGATCTTGATCACGCCGGTGGTGGCTCAGGCCACGGCAAATCACATCGTGATGACGGCGATCGCCATCTTCAGGACGGAATACTGATGAAGCCCGGCCATTCAGATGCCAAGTGGAGCCTAAGGCCGGACTCCTCCGGCCGTCCCCGAGGTACGCCACCTTCCAGACGCCACCCATCGTGGCCCGGGAGAGGGGTTGGCCCGCGGAGGGGACCTCTGTCCCCACCGCGATTTCAAGAGGGGCAGGCGATCGTGCTCATCGCCATCATGATTGCGGTCGTCGTGGGCATGGCGGCCCTCGCCATCGACGGCGCGCGCGCCTTCGCTCTTCGACGCGATCTCCAGGCTGCCGTCGATGCCGCCGCACTTGCCGCGGGAGACAACCTGCAGCAAACCGGCAACTACTCTTCTGCCGAGCAGGCTGCCACGACCATCTTCGCTACCAATCTGCGCGAGTACAACGTTCCGTCATGCCGCGACGGCAACGGCAATGTGCCCGGATACGGCCCGCCCGGAGCGGCTCCGCTCACAGTGACTTGCACCTATTCAGACGGAACTGTCCTGACCCAGGTGATTTCCACACTCGGCCCCGCGGGCTCCCAGTTCACCATTTCCGCCGCGAGGTCGCTGGTCGTTCAGTTCGCCCGCATTCTCACGAACGGCAGCTCACCAAGATTGTCGGCCTCTGCCACCGGAGGGGTGAACAACCTGCTGTATGCGCCGGCCCTCGCGGCATTGAGTCAGGCAGGGTGTGGGGGCCAGCCCGGGAGTGCGATTTCGGTGTCGGGTGGTGGCACCCTTGACGTCCAGGGAGACGTTGTCTCGAGCGGGCTGATATCTGTTAGTGGCGGCAGCATGTCGGTGGCCGGTGACATCT
>DASVEP010000080.1:0-8225 GCA_036380475.1 Candidatus Dormiibacterota bacterium | reverse complement strand
GAAGACCATGAAGGCTCCAGCCTTGGAGCCATGAGTGCAAATGATCAGCCGGCCGATGCACTGACCTGGCCCGAGCTTCGCGATCGCCTGGTTGACCATGTCGGTGACGTCGGTGATTGAGGAGCCCCATTCCAGCCAGGTGCCGCCGCCCACGTCGGTGGTCACGAACGTCATGTCGACCGAGTCAGACACCGCGGTCCCCCAACTCTTCGCCGAACGCGAGAGGTCGCGCCTCTCAGGGCGCCTAGTGTAGGACTAGCTTTGGCTGCGGGCGGCGCCGAGCAGCTGGTGCGCGGTGTCGTTGTATGCGGTGAGGCCCGGACGAGCCAGCCGCACCACCAGGTGGCGCGCGCCCGCATCACGATAGGCGGCGAACCATTCGGAGGCCGACTCCAATGTCCCCGCATGGCACGCCTGCGCTCTGGCCATCACTTCCGCTGGCACTCCGTAGTAGGCGCGCATGTAGGTGTCGAGCTCGGCGGCTGCCTCGCTTGGCGTGTCGGCGACCGCGACAGTCAGATAGGCGCCTGTGGCGATGCTCGCAGGATCTCGTCCGGCTCGCTCAGCTGCCTCGTGCACCGCGCGGAGACCGGACGAGTACTCGGCCGGAGTCGGGCTGAAGGGCAGCCAGCCGTCGAAACTTTCGCCGGCAAACCTCAGCATGCGGGGACCGCTGCCTCCCAACCAGATTGGAGGACCATCGGGACGAAACGGCTGCGGCTGCAGCTCCAGGCCGCTCTCTTCGTTGCGCCACAACTTCCGGAGCCGCTCGATCGCGCTGAGCATTGCACTAACACGGCGGTCGCTCGCAACACCCAGAGCAGCCAACTCTGCATGAGTGCCCGGGAGCTCGGCGCCGGGGCCGACGCCTACGATCAGGCGGCCCCTCGCAATCCGGTCGAGAGCCGAAAGCGCGTGCGCAAGTGAAAGTGGGTGCCGAAGGAGCGGCAACAGGACGGCGGTTCCCAACGTAACGCGGCTCGTCGCTCCGGCGACAGCGGCCAGGAGCGTTATCGGTTCGCCGCGAGGGCGCGCCAGCAGGGAGTCGCCGGCCCACACCGAGTCGTAGCCGGCCTCTTCCGCCCGCCGCGCCGCGTCGACTACAAAAGCTAGATCGCTATCAGCCCAGAGCAGGGCCTCGCGCGAAGGAAGCAGCAGGCCAGTTTCGTTGCGCTGGGCGGTTGCCATGGCGGCATCGTAGCTGGGGTCGATTTCGGTCGCGGCCACCAATCTTTCACGCCGTGTCGATTTCGGCGCTCATCGATCGATGACTTGGTAGAGACCAAACATTACTAAGGAGGAGTTCCGATGAGAAAAGTTGTTGCTTCGATCTTTGTGACCGTTGACGGCGTCATGGAAGATCCCGGGGGCGCCGAGGGCTTCGACCTGGGAGGTTGGAGCTTCAAATATGCCGGACGCTCCGACGACGACCTGCAGCACGCGGGAGATTTGATGCGCGCGAGCGACGCCCTCCTGCTGGGACGGGTCACATACGAGGGCTTCGCGAAGGCGTGGCCTGGAATGCAGGGCGCGGATTGGTACGCCGACAAGATGAACAGCATGCCGAAGTACGTCGTGTCATCGACGCTCGACAAGGCGGAGTGGAACAACTCGACGCTCGTCAAAAGCGATTTCGTGAAAGAGGTGGCCAACCTCAAGAAGCAGGCCGGTGAGAACATCCTGGTCTTCGGCAGCGGGAAGCTCGTCAACGGTCTGCTCGAGCACGGACTCATCGACGAGATCCGGCTCCTGGTTCACCCCGTCGTCTTGGGTCGCGGCAAGCGGTTGTTCGCCGATGGTTCTACGGTAGGCCTCAAGGCGACGGACGCAAAGATCTTCGGGTCGGGCATTGTCCTCCTCATCTTTCAGCCCGCTAGAGTGAGCTGAGCAGTCACGAACGAGGAGCCATTCAATGCGTTTCATGTTGCTGGTGAGGGCAACCCAGGAAAGCGAAGCGGGTCTCATGCAGGATGAGAGCCGCTTTGCCGCCATGGCCAAGTACAACGAGGACCTGACCAAGGCGGGCGTCCTCCTCGCGGCCGAAGGGCTCCAGCCGAGCTCGATGGGCGCCCGCGTTCGGTTCTCCAAGAGCAAACGCACCGTCATCGATGGCCCATTCACCGAAACCAAGGAATTGATCGCAGGCTTCTGGCTGATCCAGGTGAAGTCAAAGGCGGAAGCGATCGAATGGGTGAAACGCTGCCCCGCGCCATTCGACGGCGATTCTGAAATCGAGATCCGCCAGGTGTTCGGACCCGACGACTACGCGGAATCGATACCGCACGAAATGCCGCAAGCCGAAAAGCAGAACTAGCGATCATCGATCCTGCGGCTTTGGACGACGTCAACAAGGCGGTCGAGGCCATCTGGCGGATCGAATCACCGAAGGTCATAGCTGGCGTTGCGCGCATGGTCAATGACGTCGGACTGGCGGAGGAGCTCGCCCAGGATGCGTTCGTGGCAGCACTTCAACAATGGCCCGAGGCAGGTATCCCCGAACGACCGGGCGCCTGGCTGATGGGAACCGCCAAGCACCAAGCGATCGACATGCTTCGTCGAAATCAGAACCTCCAGCGGAAGCAGGACGAGCTGGCTCGTCAGCTCGAGGTCGAGGAATTGAACATGCCCGATTTCGACGCCGCCATCGAGGACGACATTGGTGATGACCTCCTTCGACTCATTTTCACGGCCTGCCATCCAGTGCTTTCTTCCGACGCCCGCGTGGCGTTGACGCTCAGGTTGTTGGGCGGCCTCACGACGGATGAGATCGCACGCGCGTATCTCGTGCCCGTGGCGACGATTCAGCAGCGCATCGTCCGAGCCAAGCGCATCTTGACCGAAGCTCGGGTTCCGTTCGAGGTACCCACCGGCAGCGAGCTCGCCACACGACTGGTGTCCGTGCTCGAGGTCATCTATCTCGTGTTCAACGAAGGCTATTCAGCCACCGCGGGCGAAGACTTGATCAGGCCTGCGCTCTGCGAGGACGCCCTTCGACTCGGTCGGGTGCTGGCGGAGCTCATGCCTCAGGAGCCCGAGGTCCACGGCCTGGTCGCGCTGATGGAGATCCAGGCCTCTCGTCTACGGACCAGGGTTGGTCCGTCCGGCGACCCGGTTTTGCTGCTCGATCAGGATCGCTCGCGATGGGATCAGCTGCTCATAGGCCGTGGGCTGGCGGCACTGCATCGAGCAGAACATCTGGGCGTCGCGCTGGGGCCGTACGCGCTGCAGGCGGCTATTGCTTCGTGCCACGCGCGGGCGCGCACCGCGCAGGAAACAGATTGGGCGCGCATCGCCGCCCTCTATGACGCGCTGGCGGAAGTTGCTCCATCGCCGGTTGTGGAGCTGAACCGCGCAGTTGCAGTCGGCATGGCCTTTGGTCCTGCCGCCGGCCTCGAGCTGGTTGATCGCCTGGAATCCGAGCAGTCGCTCTTGGGCTACCATTTGTTGCCTGCGGTGCGTGGAGATTTGCTGGCCAGGCTCGGTCGTTCGCGAGAAGCGCGGATCGAATTCGAGCGGGCGGCGGCAATGACGCTCAACGACCGCGAGCGCACGTTGTTGCTCGAGCGGGCCGCGGAAGGTTGAGGCGGTCGCCCCTCAATGTTGCGGGCGAGCGTGCCCTCAATATTGCTGAGCTTGTTATGGCATGAGGGCCATCATGTAACAAAACCTGACTGAGTGACTCCCAAGATTTCTAGAAATCGTCGCAGCAGGTGCCGGTAACATCCCGGCGGAAGGAGAAACAGTGTCAGCAACTAGAGTGCGGCTGCTCGCAGCCGCTTCGGGATCCGTCCTCATTATTTTGGGCCTGGTTCCTTTGACAGCTCTCGCCGGCGAGGGCAACGGGAACTATTTGGGCATTCTGTCTTCGACCGCCCCGAGCGGTTACATACCTTCGCCGGCTTCGTACACCACCCCGGCCACGCTTTCGTTTCAGTTCGATGTGACGAACCTGACCAACGAGCAGCAGTCGATGAGCCTGGGGCTCAGCGTCGACCACATCATCACGTACAACGGCCAAGACGTCAGCGACGGACAGCCGGGAGTCATCAATGGAGCAGTCGTCGACGGCCACGATGCTGCATCGACACAGGTCCAGGATGCGCATCCGACGTTCACGACTCTATCGATCGCACCCAATGCCACCCAAACCATGCACATGTCGCGCGCGCTCGCGGCCGGGCAGTGTGGCTATTTCCAGGTCGACGTCGCGAAGGCAGGGCTCGAATCTCAGAAAGGCCTCATCGGCTTCGCGATCCGCGTCCTCGGATGCGCTACTGTCGTCACCGGCCCGTCCCCGAGTCCCACCCCGGGCGGTGGCGTTGGCGGCGGTGGTTCGTCTCCCAGCCCTTCCCCAGTTGAAACCAGCCCCCCGCCGGTCACCGGCAGCCCTTCGCCAGGCGGTGGCGTAGGCGGGGCGACCGGCTCGGCGAGCCCGTCCCCGACCGGTGCCGTTCTGGCAGCCACCGGTTCGGCGTCACAGTCTGAGGTTCTCGGGTTGCTGTTGCTGGCGATCGGAAGTCTCGCTTTGATAAGCGCGTTCGCGTGGAGACGCCGCGAGTCCTGATGACGTTCCGTTTGCGGCCGGCGACGCTGCTTGCCTTGGGCTCGGTCGCCCTAGTCGCCGGCGTGTTGATTCTGCTCACGACATTCGCCCCGTTGTTCATCAACCCGACGAGTGCTCTAGCGCATGCGCTTCAGCAGCCGTCTCTATCGTTTCCGGCCGCTGACACAGCGGCCGTCGTGGCGCCGGCCGGCAATTTCGTAGTGCCGGCCGGTGCAGCGCCCGACGTGCCCGCGACTGCCCAAAAGCCTGTGGATGGCGTGTGGTTCGAGATGAGCGTTCCGGCCATTGGATACAGGGGGGCTGTTCGCCAGGGCGTCGGATTGAACGTGCTGGACGGCGGTCCAGGTCATTACCCAACAACCCCATGGCCGGGGCAGCCAGGCAACGTCGGCGTTGCGGGTCACAACACCTTCTGGCTCAGCTTCAACCATCTGAAATCCGGCGACCGTGTCGAGATCCAGACTCAGCACGGGCTCTACCTCTACGTGGTCACGGGTTCGAAGGTGGTCAACCCTACTGACCGCAGCGTGCTCGCCTCGACCAGCGACAACCGTCTCACGCTGACCACGTGCTTCCCGCTCTGGGCCGGGGCGTACGCAACCCAGCGCCTCATATTCACTGCTCGCGAGATCGGAGGCGTCGGCTAGCCACAAACACGCGTTCGATCTTCACAAACCTTTTCACGCCAGCGCCGCACGGTTCTGGCCTGGCCGCCGTCTTACACAGGGGTGTTCAAACGGGTTTCGTCATGGTTCGGCGCAGTCGTGCTCGCGGGGGTGCTCGCCCTTGGGGTGACCTCGGCACTTCGGGTTCAGGCTGACGCAGCGCGACCACTCGCCGGCTTCATGCTGGTCGCGGCCGCGATTCCCGATTCGGGCCTGGATGCACGCCGGAGCAAGTCAGAGCACCGGGCGGCGAGCCAGATAGCGGTGCTGAGTGGGATTCCCTACGCCAAGCTCACGCCTGCCGCTCCCGCCCCGCCGGCACCGGCCGCAGCTCAGCGGGGAGCTGCGGCGATCGCGATTGGCTCGACCCAGCAGGCGCTCATCAACCGTGACCGCGCCGCTGCAGGACTTGCTCCCTTGACGTGGAGCTCATGCCTCAACTCAGTCGCCGTCAGCAATGCGAGGCGTATGGCAGCACAGGGATTCATCTCGCACACGAACGGGCCAAATGCGGATCTGGCCTGCGGGCTCGGAAATCGCGCCGGAGAAAACGTCGGTTACTGGACCGGCGGTGTCAACGATTCACAGCTGAACACGATGTTCATGAACAGCTCGGACCACCGGGCCAACATCATGGGCCCGTATCACTACGTCGCGACCGCGTGGGTGAAAGCGGCGAACGGCGTGGCGTACATCGCCGTCGAATTCGGCTAGGCGCGATCGGTCTCGAGGATTCTCTCAAAAGCTCCCAGGTAGCTCTCATCGCCGCCCTGCCGGCGCAACAACCAGTATTCGGCGCCCCAAAATAGGTACGCATCCAGCGTGGCACGGCTTTGTCGAGCCCAGCGCATGCACCGGTTGTAGTTCTCGATCACTCTTTCGGGCGGACAGCTCGCCATCGCCCGCCCCAGCTCGCTAGGTGGAACCGTCACCGACTCCCATGGTTCGGCCTGTCCTTCGGTGATCATCATTCGCCGACCTTTCACTCCTCTCGGAGCCAGCAGGCGCCGCGAACTGCGGTCCCAAGCCCGCTTCCCCGCGTTCATGTAGACGCCGTATCCGCCCGCTGCCGCGAGGGCGTGACACGGATAGAGGTCGACGCCGACGATGTCGGCCATCGATTGCGCGAGTGTGAGCGAGTCACCCTGGTCTCGGGTCCGCCACCACTGAAACAATTCGACTGGCAGCGACATCGGCAGGAAGCCGTTGAGAAGGATCGGCCGATCTGGATCAACCGTTCGCACCGCCGCGATTTCCTCTTCGACGAAAGTCGTTGCGAGCCGCCACGAATGCTCCGCCCCGAGCGGATCCACCGCCTCGTGCTCGACCTGCCACGCGACGATGGATGGGCGGTCACGGTATCGCTCCACCACGCGAGTCACGAATTCGAGCGCCGCCGCGAGCAGCTCGGGGTGGGATGACTTGCTTATCCATGAGCCCTCCAGCAGTGGAGTGCCGAGGCGGTGCTGCGGAACGAAGAGCTCCGGATAGCCGAAGTTCTTGACCGCACCAAGACCTAGCAGAACTTGCTTACCAGCGTGCTCGGCGGCATCAACCTGCCAATCGAGGTCGGAGGGATCGAAGTCGCCACGCGCCGGCTCCAACCGATTCCAGTACGCCGCGAGGCGGACGATCTCGTACGGGTATTCGAGAAGCGCCGCCATCGCAGCCTTCGGCTGCAAGCCCATCGCCTCGGCCTGGAGTGGCCGAAAGCTGATGCCGAGTCGCGTTGACTCGCGCGTCTCGACCGCGACGCGCCGCCACCGATCGGTCAAAGGCTGCGCCGCGCGCGCGACACGAAGGCTCATTGCGCGCGCAATGTTCGAATTTAAGTGCTCACAGCAAGTTGAGTAGGGGACGGTACTTGGAAGTTCTCATTTCAGTCCCAGGGAATTCTAAGAATTCTCATTCAGCATCAAAGGGCGGCTCTTCCACATTGTGAAAAGCAAGGCCGCGCGGGAGGTGGTGGTCGCCGCGGAAGAAATTGACGTTCATCGCGACTCCGATCAAGTGGACCACCCACCCGCGCTCGATATCGTTGTCGGTCGTCCGGTTGATCGCGATTGGCTTCGTGTGCTTTCTCACGCGCGACACATGGTGGTCCCGCTCCTGGTTTTTTCCGCACTGCTCAACCTCGCCGTCTATCTGACGTACGTTGTCGGCGTCTTTGGTCATAACGACTTCCGGCTCTATTACGCAGGTGCGGAAGTCGGATTGCGATATGGGTGGGCGCACATCTACGACGTGCAGCTCCATCAAGCGGCCGTCGCCGCGCTGCGGCCGGTGGGGCCGTGGTACGCGCTTCTGACGCCTGCGCCCATCACGTGGGTCGTCGCGCCATTGACGCTCATCGGTTATCCCGCGGCTTACTGGGTATGGGTGGCGATGAGCCTCGTGCTCCTGGGAGGCGCCGCCTGGTATGCCCGCCCGCGACAGCACCCGGCGACGGTCTATCTCATCTGGTGGGCCGCCCTGAGCCCCCTGTGGTTCTCGGCGTACGAGGGGCAGGTGACGATCCTGGCGGCGGCGGCGGTGCTGGCCGGGTGGAGGCTGCTCGAGACACGGCGCGAGTTTCTCGGCGGAGCGATCCTCGCGGTGGCGCTCTTCAAGCCCCACCTGATCCTGCTGCTGCCCCTCGCCCTTCTGCTGTCAGGCCGCTGGCGTGCGCTGTTGAGTTTCTCGATCGTTGCCGTGGCGGTCGGGATTGGAATGCTGTTGACGCTTCACCCTGACGGCATCCAGGGCTATCTCGCGACGTTGATGGCTCCGCAGCCTGCCGGCGACACCGCCAAGACGCTGCGGTCGGCTCTCGGCGGCAGCCCAGCCGTATTCGTCATCCAGGCGGTCGTGATCATCGCCGTCATCGCCGTTGCCGTGAACGCTCGACGCACGCGGGTGGTCTGGCCGGCGATAGTCGCCGCCATTCTTGGTTCGTTCCTGCTCGCCACGTACTGGCACCCGCAGGACTATCTCGTCCTGGATGCGGCGGCTGCGAT
>DASVEP010000079.1:0-3924 GCA_036380475.1 Candidatus Dormiibacterota bacterium | reverse complement strand
GCTCATCGATGTCGGCGACTATCGCATCGACGAGGGTGCGCGCAACCTCATCGGCCGTCTGCAGAGGCCCGCGCTTGATCCCAGGCTCGCCGTGCACGCCCATTCCGATCTCCATCTCGTCGTCTGGCAGCTCAAACGTCGACCTGCCCGAACCCGGGACCTCGCATGCTGAGAGTGCGACGCCGATGCTCCGAGTGGCGGCGTTCGCCTTGATCGCGGCGCGCTCCACTTCCGCCAGGGACAGACCCTTTTCCGCGGCGGCCCCGGCGCACTTGAAGACGATGATGTCCCCGGCGATTCCGCGCCGCTTCATCGTCTCGCCCTTCGAGGCGGATGCGACGTCATCGGAGATGTGGATCTCGCGAACTTCGATGCCTTCCGCAGCGGCCAGCTGTGCCGCCAGGCCGAAGTTCATGACATCGCCGGCGTAGTTGCCGTAGGCCATCAACACGCCACGGCCGCGGTTGGTCGCGTGGATGGCGGCCAGCACCACGTTCGCCGGCGGCGACGCGAACACGTTGCCGCATGCCGCGGCATCCGCGATCCCTTTGCCGACGTAGCCCGCGAAAGCGGGCTCATGCCCGGAGCCCCCTCCGATGACGAGCCCTACCTTGTCGGTGGATGGCGTTCGCCTGACCACCACCCGCGGCTCGGCGAAAGCAACCATGTCTGCGTGCGCGGCGACGAATCCCTCGAGCGCCTCGTCGACAGCCTCGAAGGGATCGTTGATGAGCTTCTTGTAGCTCAACCCGTCATTTCGGCGCCGCCTTGCGCCGCTTGCGCCCCAGCTCCTTTTCGGCGTGCTCGATCTTCCCGACCTTCCTCGCCGAGGCGCCGCCCGCAAACTCGGACCGGAGCCAGATTCCGACCAGGGTCGTGGCCAGCTCCGGCGCCACCACGCGAGCCCCGAGTGCCAGGACTTGCGTGTTGTTGGACGTTCGAGCTTTGGCCGCGGAATAGGGATCGTGGGCTACGGTCGCATACACGCCGGGCACCTTGTTGGCTGTGATCGCCATGCCGATTCCGGTCCCGCACACCAGGATCGCCCGGTCATGCTCGCCGCGCGCCACCGCTTTGGCAACAATCAGCGCGACGTCGGGATAGTCGACTGGATCAGGCGAGTCACAGCCGTAGTCCGTGACCGTGTGACCTTCTGATTCCAGGTAACGCTTGACCTCCTCCTTGAGTCGAAACCCCGCATCGTCGCTGCCGACCGCGATGGGCTTAGTCAAGCTGGTCTAGGTTAACCTGCAGTCCGGCTCTGCCAGTCACAACAAAAGGAGCGTAGATGAAGTACGGGATCAACCTGTACCTGTGGGCCGACGACATGCACGACGGCCTCATGCCTGTGCTCGAGAAGCTGAAGAAAATCGGATACGACGGCGTCGAGGTCCCGATCTTCGATCTCGACCTCGCGAAATGGAAGCTGTGGTCGAAACGGCTCGACGATCTTGGCCTCGAGCGGACTGCCAACACCGTGATCGCGCCCGAGCACAACCCGCTGAGCGACGATCCTGCGATCCGCGCGGCTGCGCTCGAGCATCTCAAGGCGGTAATCGACTGCTGCGCGACGGTCGGGTCGTCGATCCTGTGCGGCCCGCATCAGGTGGCCCTCGGCGTGTTCACCGGCAAGGGCGCGACAGCTGATGAATGGAAGCGGAGTGTCGAGCACCTCCGGCGCGCAGCCGAATACGCGGCCGGCGCCGGCGTGGTTCTGGCCGAGGAGGTCGTCAATCGCTTCGAGCTGTACCACCTCAACACGCTCGACCAGGGGATCAGCCTGGTCGATGAGGTCGGACATCCAAACTGCCGTCTCCACCTCGACACATTCCACGCCCACATCGAGGAGAAGAACACCGCGGACGCGGTCCGCCGCGCCGGCAGCCGCATCGCCCACGTGCACGTTTCCGAAAACGACCGTGGCGTTCCGGGAACAGGCAGCGTCGCCTGGGACTCCACCTTCGGCGCCCTTCGTGACGTCGGTTACGACGGCTGGCTGACGGTCGAGGCCTTCGGCAACTTTCTTCCGAACCTCGCCGCCGCGACCAAGATCTGGCGACCGCTGTTCGCGAGTGAGGAGCAGCTCGCGAAGGACGCTCACACCTTTCTGACCGCCAAGACCCGCCGCTGAGACCAAAGGCGTTAAGCAACGCCTTGACATTGGTCCCCGGCCAGCCACAGAATGGCTCCACGATCGTGCTGGGGCTGCAAGATTATGCCCCCATCGCCGCGGCCGAAGCGATGAGAGGAGGAGGGGACGATGCCCGAAGCGGACGGTGACGCCAAGGATTTCTTCGCCGACGTGCCTCCACCCAGCCAGGGTTTCTTCCTCAAAGGATCGGGATCCCTCGACTGGGGCATGAGCAACCGGCTGGCCCGCGTCTTCCGACCCGACACCGGGCGGACCGTGATGCTGGCCATCGACCACGGGTACTTTCAAGGCCCGACCACCGGCCTCGAGCGTGTCGACCTGAGCATCCTTCCACTCGTACCTCTCGCGGACGCGCTCATGTGCACTCGCGGCATCCTTCGCTCAACCGTTCCGCCAAGCTCGAGGACCCCGGTTGTGCTTCGCGCGAGCGGTGGCCCGAGCATCCTGAAAGAGCTCTCGGACGAGCAGATAGCCGTCGACATCGAGGACGCCGCCCGCCTCAACGTTGCCGCGTTGGCCGTCCAGGTCTTCATCGGCGGTGAGCACGAAACGCAATCGGTCCACAACATGACGCGGCTGGTCGACCTCGGTCTTCGCTACGGGATCCCGGTCATGGGCGTGACAGCTGTCGGCAAGCAGCTGACACGCGACGCGAAGTACATCCGGCTGGCCTGCCGCATCTGTGCCGAGCTTGGGGCCCAGTTCGTGAAGACGTACTACGTCGACGAGGGTTTCGACAGCGTTACTGCATCGTGCCCTGTGCCGATCGTCATGGCCGGCGGCAAGAAGCTGCCGGAGCTGGACGCCCTGACCATGGCGCACCGAGCGGTCACCGAAGGAGCGGCGGGCGTGGACATGGGCAGGAACATCTTCCAGAGCGACAACCCGATCGGAATGATGCGGGCCGTCACCGCGGTGGTGCACGATGGAAAGGCGCCCGCGGAAGCGCTGGAGATCTACCGTTCGTCAAAGGGAGCTCCGGTTGGGCACCGCGCTTCGAGCTGACCCGCAGCTCAGCATCGGCATCACGACGGCCGACTGGATGCACATGGGCGAAGAGCTGAAGCGCATAGAAGACGCCGGCGCGGACTACGTCCACATCGACGTGATGGATGGGTGCTTCTGTCCCCAGCTGACGGTGGGGCCGCCCGTGATCGGCGCCCTCAAGACCAGGGTGCCGAAGGATGTTCACCTCATGATCCAGGAGCCCCTCGAGAAGGTGGGCGCATATGTCGATGCGGGCGCGAAGGTGCTCACTTTTCATGTCGAGGCCACGCAGCATCCGCACCGAGTCCTCCAGGCGCTCGGCTCATCCGTGACGCGGGGCATCGCGCTCAATCCGGGAACGCCCGTGGAGGCGGTGGATCCTCTTCTGGACGAGGTGGAGTTCGTGTTGGTTCTGGCGGTGAACCCCGGTTGGGGAGGCCAGAGCTTCGCGCCCAACACACAGCGGCGGCTCGCCGTCATCCGGGACAAGATCGATCGCAGCGGGCGCTCGGTCAGGCTCGGCGTGGACGGCGGAGTCACGCGCGAAAATGTCGGCGCGATCGCCGCGATGGGAGTCGATGTGATCGTCGCCGGGAGCGCGGTGTTCGATGGCGGCGACGCGGTGGCCAACTTCAGGCGGCTTCGTGCCGGTGCGGTTCGATGACCCACGAAGATCTCTTCGCCGGCGCGCTGGACGAGATCCGCACCGTGCTCGAGGCGGATGCCGGAGCCGAGGTGGACAGGCTCTGCGACGAGCTGCTGAAGGCCAAAAGAATCGCGTGTTA
>DASVEP010000078.1:0-22280 GCA_036380475.1 Candidatus Dormiibacterota bacterium | reverse complement strand
TCGAACTCGCCCGACCCTTCCGCAAGCGCGTCATAGATGTGCTCGCGGCACACGACCGCGGCCAGCGGGGTGTACCCGGCGCCAAGGCCCTTGCCGATCGTGACTATGTCCGGTTCGATCGGCAGCTGGTGTGCAGCCAGCCAGCTTCCGACGCGGCCCATGCCGGTGACTATCTCGTCGAAGCACACGACAAAGCCGTACTTCTCGCGCCTTTCCGCCAGACCCTCCCAGAAGCCGTCCGGCGGCGAGTAGCCCGGAAGCGCTGCGGCGCTCACCGGCTCGCAGAAGAATGCGGATACGGTTTCGGGGCCGGCATCCTTCAACGCCTGATCCAGAGCCGCGAGTGCCGCGTTGCCGGTTGGGTCCAAGCGCGGCGTCGACGGCGGGATGTGCAGGTAGCCGGTCGGAAGATATTCGACGTACGGCTCCTGGAGCGAGCGTCGGCGCCCACTCAACGCGAGCGTGCCGAGCGTCGCGCCGTGATACGCCTGCGCCGGAGAGATGATCTTCCAGCGTTCGCGCTTTCCGCGATCGACGTGATATGTCCGCGCCAGCCGGACAGCGGTCTCGTTGGCCTCGGAACCGCCGGAGGCGAACTTGATCCGGGCCATCTCCGGCATGACGCCGATCACGCGATCGGCGAGCTCTTCCTGCGGCCGGCTCGTGAAGTGGTGGTTGTAGAAGTAAGCGATCTGCTCCGCCTGGGCGGCCGCAGCGGCCGCGATCTCGGCCACTCCGTGGCCAAGGCACGCCACCATGGCGCCGCCTGAGCATGCATCGAGAATCCTGTCGCCACCGGTGGTCTCCAGCCACACGCCCTTACCGCCCTCGATGCTCGGGTACGCCAGGTCGAGGAAGCGTGGGAAGACGCTGGTGTCCTCGGCCCGGATCGTTGCGGTGCCCACCCTCAGCCCTCCTACTTCCACACGCCGCGTCGCCGGATGGCGGCCAGCACAGCGCGCAGCCCTTGCTCGCTGATGGCGATGTGCTCTTGCATGAGAGTCTCAGCGGAATCCGCATCGCCGTTCTCGATCGCTTCGAGCAGCGCCTCGTGCTCGCCGGATAGTCGCTGGTGCCAGGCCTCCGACTCGGGGAGCAGGGTCATCGCGTCGTTCAGGCGCATGCGGATCTCCTCGATCGCGCGGGTCAGGAAAGAGTTTCCGGTTGCGCGGGCGACGGCGATGTGGAAATCGGTGTCGTGGCGCATGTAGTCCGGCTCGGTGGTGGCCGCGGCCATGCCGCGAATCGCCCGGCGCATCGCGGCCAGGTCGGGGCTCCGTCGAGTAGTAGCGGCGACGCTCGCCGCGGCCGGCTCGATCAGGCGCCTGTACTGAAGCAGGTCCTCCAGCTCCTTCCGGTGCCGCATGACCCGAACGATCATGTCGTCGGCGCCGTGCGAGTCCTGGTCGTGCCGCGTGATGAAGGTGCCGCCGGTGCGGCCGCGCCGGGCCTCGACCAGGCCGGCCGCTTCGAGCAGCCGCAAAGCATGCTGGATGGTTGGGCGCCCGACGCCGAACATGACCGCCAGCTCGCGCTCGGCAGGCAGTGCCTCACCCGGCTTGATGAGGCGGAGCGCGATATGCCTGCGGATCTGCTCGGCCACGTATTCGTGCGCGCGCAGCTGGTGGATGCGCTCGAAGCGCAGCGTCGACTGCGACGCGGCTCGGCGGGCTTCTTTAACGGCCACGGGCACCCTCGGGCGCGAGCCGCGCGACCCTGGTCAGAAAAGCGTTGAACAGCCGCTCGCTTCTGCCGCGAACCTGCGGCGCGAGTCGGTGCGTCTCTTCGAGAAGCGCATCGGGATCCACCCCATCGCCGTCGAGCTCATGGCGGTAGGCCTTGACCCAGCTCTCCATGATCTGCGGCGTCACCTCGGGGTGGAACTGCAGCCCGAGGCTGCGGCCGACCACGTATGCCTGCGGGGCAAGAGCGGTCTCGGCGATGAGCGTGGCGCCCGGCGGAAGCGTGAACGTGTCGAAGTGCCAGTTGAACCATGGCCCCTCTGACACCAGATCGGGGTCGTCGGTCCGCACCGGCAGCCAACCGATCTCGGAGTGGTCCGAACGGAACGATTTGCCGCCTAGAACACGCGCGAGGAGCTGTCCTCCGAAGCAGAGCCCGAGGACCGGGACATCGGCCTTCGTCGCCGCCCGAAGCAGGTCTGCCTCTCGCGGGATGAAAGCCTTGGAATCGTCGAAGGCCGCGAACTCGGATCCAAGCGACGCGATGAAGTCGTAGTCGCGCGGGTCGCCGGTCAACTCGTTCAGGTCGATGCGATGAACATCGACGTCTGCGTTCTGGTCGTCGAGCCATTCGGCGAGATATCCCGGGGGCGTCGGCTCTTCGTGCTGGAGGATCAGGACCTTGAGCTTGCGCGTCATCGCACCGGCCTCGGCTCGAGCTTGCTTTCGAGCTCTTTCGCGACATGGTGCACTGCACGCGAAAAACGCGACACCATCTCGTCGAGCTCCGCATCCGTGCTCGTGAACGGGGGCGCGAAAAGGGTCTGGTCGCCTGCGAACCCGTCGCGCGTGGGCATCGTCGAGTACGTGATCAGGCCCTGCTCGAATGCGACATCGTCCACCCGGCCGGCGGTCCGCAGCTCGGGAGGCAGGAACGACTTGCCGTCTCGCGGGTCGATGTACTCGACTCCCAGGAGGAATCCCCGTCCGCGCACCTCGTGGACGAACGGCACACCATCAAGGGCGGCAGCCAGCTGATCGCGCAGACGCGGGCCGCGCTCGCGCACCCGGTCGACGAGACCTTCGGTTTTCAGCACGTCGATGACCTTGAGCCCGACCGCGCATGAAAGCGGCGCGCCATCCCAGGTGTGCCCGAGGGTGAACTTCCGGGAGCCGGCGGCGATCGCCTCGTAAACATGGCGCCCGCAGAGGACCGCCCCGATGGCGGCATAGCCGGCGCCCAGGCCTTTGGCGGTGGCGATGATGTCGGGCAGGATCGGCAAGCTCTCTGCCGCGAACCAGCTGCCGGTGCGGCCGACGCCGGTCACGATCTCGTCGAAGCAGATGAGGAATCCATGCCGGTCGCGGCGCTCCGCAAGGCCTTCCCAGAATCGCTTTGGCGGGCTGTACGCCGGAAGCGCGGCGGCGCTGATCGGCTCGCAGAAGTAGGCGGACACATTCTCCGGACCGGCGGCCTCGAGCGCTCGGTCCAGCGCCCGTAGCGCCTCCTCGCCGGTCGGGTCGAAGCGCCAGGTGCTAGGCGGGATGTGCAGGTGCTCCGGCAGGTAGGGCTCGAACGGCCGCTGCAGGCCAGGCCTGCCGGTCAAACCGAGAGTCGCCATTGTCGGTCCGTGGTACGCCTGCGCCGGAGAGATGACCTGCCAGCGCTTGGGCTGACCGCGGTCGACGTGGTATCGCCGCGCGATCTGGATCGCCATCTCGTTGGCCTCGGCGCCCCCGGTTACGAATCGGACCCGCGTGAACCCCTTCGGGGCAAGGCCGGCCAGCTCATGCGCGAGCTGCTCCTGCGCCGGGTTAGTCAGTCGCTCGTTGTGCACATATGCGAGCTTCTCGGCCTGCGCGCGCGCCGCGGCGATGATGTCGTGCCTGCCGTGGCCCAGCGTCGCTGCCATCGAGCCGCCGCTCATGGCGTCGAGGTACCGGTTGCCCGCAGCGTCGTGCACCCACACGCCCTCGCCGCGGACGATCACGGGGTAGCGCCGGTTGAACTCCAACGGGAGCACGTGCGTCGATTGACTGACGACCACCGCTTCCCCAACCCCGGCCATCGCGCCTACCCCTCACAACGAAATGGGCGATAAAGACTCGAAGTAGGTCGATACTATCATTGCAAAGGACCACATACAGGCCCATTCGACCAAGCGTTACCAGGGGTTAAAGGGGAGGGCGTGAGATGGCGACCAAAACCGGCACGTTGAGAGTGATCGAGCCCGCCACCGAAGAGGTGCTGGCCGAGCTTCAGGAAGCTACGGTCGAGGACGCCGACGAGGCGGTCGCACGTGCCAAGGCGGCGTACCCCGCGTGGAAGGCGCTGACTCCGAAGGACCGCGCCAACCTGCTGCGCCGCATCGGAACAGCGATCGACAAGCACTCCGAAGAGCTGGCCCGCCTGGAAGCCCGCAACGTCGGCAAGCCGATCAGCGACGCGCGCGGTGAGGTCGGAATGGTTCGCGACGTCTTCAACTATTACGCCGGCGCCCCTGAGCGATTGTTCGGCAAGACTATCCCCGTCGCCGGCGGCGTCGACATGACGTTTCGCGAGCCGCTTGGGGTGGTGGCGCTCATCGTGCCGTGGAACTTCCCCCTCCCCATCGCATCGTGGAAGGTCGCCCCGGCGCTGGCCGCCGGCAACACGATCGTCCTGAAGCCTGCCGGGCTGACGCCGCTCACGGCCATCGAGCTCGGTCGGATCGCGCTCGAGGCAGGACTGCCCGAGGGAGTGCTCAATGTTGTCGTCGGCGCCGGTCGCATCGTCGGCGAACGACTGGTTCAGCACCCCGACGTTGCAAAGGTCGCGTTCACAGGATCGACAGAGGTCGGCAAGCGCATCGGCGCGCTTGCCGCGCAGTCGATCAAGCGGGTGACGTTGGAGCTCGGCGGAAAGTCCGCGAACATCGTCTTCGCCGACGCAGACCTCGAGGCTGCCGCCGCGTCGGCGCCGCTCGCAGTGTTCGGCAACGCAGGCCAGGATTGCTGCGCTCGGTCTCGCATCCTCGTCGAGCGGTCGGCGCTCAGCCGCTTCATGCAGCTCCTCGAGACATCGATCCTGGCACTCAAGGTCGGCGACCCCCTCGACGACAAGACGGAGATGGGTCCGCTGATCTCCGCGGACCATCGGGCCAAGGTCGCGGCCTATCTCGAAGACGGCGGGCGCGTGGCGATCCGCGGCTCAGCGCCAACGGGTGCCGGTTACTGGTTCCCGCCCACGGTCCTGTCGCCGGTCTCGAACACGGACCGCGCGGCGAGGGAAGAGATCTTCGGCCCGATCGCGACCGTGATTCCGTTCGGAGACGAGGACGAAGCCATTCGCATCGCCAACGACACTGTCTACGGCCTGTCCGGATCGATCTGGACCAGCAACGCCGGGCGCGCGATGCGGGTCGCCCGAGGTCTGGAGACCGGAACCATCTCCATCAACTCGAACAACTCGGTTCGCGTCACCACGCCGTTCGGCGGCTTCAAGCAATCCGGCATCGGCCGCGAGCTGGGGCCGGACGCGCTCGACTACTACACGGAGCTCAAGAACGTCTTCCTCGCGACCAACTGAGCACAGATGCGGGCGGTCCTGGTCACCCGGTTCGGAGGCCCCGAAGTGCTGGAGGTTGGCGAGGTGCAGCGCCCGTCGCCGATCTCTACCGAGGTTCTGGTTCGGGTGGTCGCCGCGGGCGTCAACCCGGTCGACGTCAAGACGCGGCGAGGCGCTGGGGTCGCGCGCTGGGTGGGACCGCCTCCGTTCGTCCTCGGGTGGGACGTCTGTGGGGTGGTCGAGGCGATGGGCTACGGAGTGACGCGCTTCGAGGTGGGCGACCTCGTCTACGGAATGCCGCGGTTCCCACGCGTCGCCGGCGCGTACGCGGAGTTCGTCACGGCGCCCTCGCGGCAGCTGGCCCTCGTGCCTGACGGCATCTCGCCGGTCGAGGCCGCGGCGATTCCTCTGGCGGCGATCACGGCCACGCAGTCCCTCATCGACACGGCGCACATCCTGAATGGCCAGACCGTGGTGGTCCATGGTGCCGGCGGTGGGGTGGGCCACCTGGCGGTTCAGATCGCCAAGCTGCGCGGTGCTCGTGTCGTCGCAACGACCGGGCGGCATGATCGCGCAGCGCTGCAGACCCGCGACGCTGACGTGGCGCTCGACCTGGTCGGCGGTCAGGACACCGAGGCGCTGGTCGCCACGCTTCGAGACGGAGGAGTGCTTCTCGCGGTGAGCGATGGCGCCAGCGATGCCGTCCGGGCCGAGGCGAAACGTCGCAGAATCCGTGTGAAGGAACCGTTGGTCGAGCCTGACGGCCACTGGCTGGACGAGCTTGGAGAAGCATTAGCAGCGCGAAAGCTGAAGGTGTCCGTCCAAGAAACGTTCCCGCTCGCGAGAGCCGCAGCGGCGCATGAACGGCTCGAGCGGGGTGGTGTGAAAGGCAAGATCGTCCTGGAGGTGAGCAACCGATGACCGAGGTGCGCAGCATTCCACCAACCACCATCGGGTCAAATGGGGTCGGGTCAGCGCCTCTGACTCTCGAAGCGCTCGAGCGGGCAGTCGCGAATCGCACCCTGGATACAGTCGTGCTCGCGCTGGTCGACATGGAAGGCAGGCTGGTAGGAAAACGCCTCACCGCTCGCCACTTTCTCGAATCGGCCGTCACCCATGGCGCCGAGTCGTGCGAATACCTGCTGGCGACTGACGTCGACATGTCACCGCAGCAGGGGTATGGGCTGGCGGGCTGGAACCGCGGCTTTGGCGACTTCCAGCTGAAGCCTGACCTGTCTTCGCTGCGCCTCGCGCCCTGGCAGCAGGGGGCGGCGCTCGTCATCGCCGACGCCTATGCGGAAAACGGCGATCCGATCTCGGTCTCGCCCCGGCAGATCCTGCGCCGCCAGCTCGAGCGGCTCGCTGCTCGCGGCCTAGGAGCAAACGTCGGCACCGAGCTCGAGTTCATGATCTTTCGAAGCACCTACCGGGAGGCGTGGGATTCGGGCTACCGAAATCTCACCAAGGCAACCCCGTACAGCGTGGACTACGCGCTGCTCGATTCGACAGGCATCGAGCCGCTGGTACGGCGCATTCGCAACTCGATGGAAGAGGCGGGGCTGAACGTCGAGAGCTCCAAGGGCGAGTGCAACCTGGGCCAGCACGAGATCAACTTTCGATACGGCGAGGCGATCAGCGCCTGCGACAACCACTCGATCTACAAGTTCGGGGCCAAAGAGATCGCGGCCCAGGAAGGCATGGCGATCACGTTCATGGCCAAGTTCGACCACCGCGAAGGCAGCTCGTGCCACGTTCACCTGTCGCTCGCCGACGGCGACGGCTCGAACACGTTCGCGGCCAACCAGCTGCTCTTCGACCAGTTCCTCGCCGGCCAGCTTGCGTGCCTGCGGGAGATGACCCTGCTGTTCGCCCCCCAGATCAACTCATATAAGAGGTATGTGCCGGAGATGTTTGCGCCGACGGCGGTGGCGTGGGGCCACGACAATCGAACGTGCGCCCTGCGAGTGATCGGCCACGGTCAAGGCCTGCATATCGAGAATCGACTGCCCGGCGCCGACGTGAACCCCTACCTGGCGGTCGCGGCCATGATCGCCGCGGGACTTCATGGCCTGGATGCCGAGCTGAAGCTCGAACCGGCTACGGTGGGCAGCGCGTACGAGGGCACGCATCCGCACGTGCCTCACACGATGCGAGCGGCGCGTGACCTGTTCGCGGCGGGTGAGGTTGCCCGGCGAGCCTTTGGCGCAGACGTCGTCGACCACTATGTGCACCGGGCCGACATCGAGCTCGCCGCATACGAATCCGCGATCACCGATTGGGAGCGCTTCCGGGGCTTCGAGAGGCTTTAAGGCATGAGCGTCATCGGAGTCACACTGCGCCCGTTTGCAGGCGCGGACATTCCACCCAAGCTGGCGCTGAACCGCGCGTATTTCGAATCGCTCGACAGCGCGGGCGGGACACCGTTGCCGATCCCGGTGGTCCACGACCCGGATCGCCTCCGCTTCTATTACGAGCTTCTTGATGGGTTGCTGCTGCCAGGCGGAGCGGATGTCGAGCCGCGCCGCTACGGCGCCGTCGCACGCAATGACTGCAATCTCACGCTCATGCCTGAGCTCGACGAGGTCGAGCTCACCCTTGCTCGATGGGCGATGGCGGATGGACTCCCGGTGCTCGGGATATGTCGCGGCATCCAGGTGCTGAACGTCGCGTGCGGGGGAACGCTGTGGCAGGACCTGCAGGTGGAGGGTGCAACGAGCGAGTCGCACTATGGCGAGGAGCGCGACGCGCTGGTGCACGCCCTCGAAGTCCGGCCGGACAGCCTTCTGGCCCGCACCCTCGGCCGCACCCAGGTTCGCGTCAACAGCCTCCACCACCAGGGAATCCGTGAGCTCGGAGGCGAGCTGCGAGCTGTGGCGACGACTGCAGACGGTCTGGTGGAAGGCGTCGAGCTCCCGGCGCGAGACTTCGTGATCGGAATCCAGTGCCATCCGGAGGAGCTCAGCAAGAAAGAGCCCTGGGCGCAGGCGCTGTTCAAGGGCCTGGTGGCGGCGGCAAACGAACGGCGCGGCGCGCATGATCGTGCGGTGGGACAGCTTTGAGACTCGCCGTTGCGCAATTCGCCGCAGGGATGGACAAGGCTGCCAACTTCGAGCACATCGCCGCGCTCACGGCACGCGCAGCGGATGCCGCGGCCCGGGTGGTCGTTCTGCCCGAGGGCGCGATGTGCGATTTCGGCGGCAAGGACGACGACCTGCACCGCGTGGCCGAACCTCTCGATGGTCGATTTGTGACCGGACTGGCCGAGCTGGCCTCACGCCACCGCATGACCATCGTGGCCGGAATGTTCGAGTCGATACCCGATGAACGGCTGGTCTACAACGCAGCTGTGGCGGTGGATCCGGCCAAGGGGCTGGTCGGCGTTTACCACAAGCGTCACCTATTCGATGCCTTCGGGGAGATCGAGTCCGAACGCTTTCGAGCAGGTCAGGACGATCCGCTCCTGATTGACGTGGATGGTTTCACGGTGGCCGTGGTCATCTGCTACGACATCCGCTTTGCAAGCTTCATCGAACGTGCCGCGGACGGCGGCGCTGAGCTGCTGGTGGCCCCGGCCGCCTGGGTCGCCGGGCCCCTCAAGGAGGAGCACCTGAGCGTCCTCGTTCGGGCGCGGGCGCTCGATAACACGATGTACGTGGGAGTCGGCGCGCAGATCGGTGCGAAGTACACGGGCCGCAGCGCGGTCGTCGACCCGCTGGGCGTGTCGCTAGCCGGCCTGGGCGATGGCGAAGGCGTCGCAACGGCCGAGATCTTGCGCGACCGGTTGCAGGCGGCCAGAAAGCGGCTTCCGGTCCTGGCCCAGCGCCGGGCGGCGCGCGCCGCCGATGCGGGCAGATCGCAGGTCGAGAAGGTGTCGAGCCGCCGGTAGAAATCGGGTACCTGCCGGTCACGTTTCAGGTATTTGCCCCCTTATGGACCCCGCCTTCAGGTTCGTAGTCTGCCTCCAGGCTGATGCGGGGGCATACGACAACTGAGCGAGGAGGATCGGACGTGGAAGCTAGTGAACGGTTCGAGGCAAATGCTCCGGTGCGGTTGAGCGTGGTGTCTGAGCCCGCTCCGGCCGCACTTTCACGACGCGAGCTCGAAGTCCTGGATCACATCCAGATGGGGCTTACCAATCGCCAGATCGCGGCACGGCTTTTCGTCTCGAGCAACACCGTCAACAAGCACGTTCAGCAAGTCCTTCGGAAGCTCGCTGTTAGGAATCGGGTGCAGGCCGCCATCTACGCACGCGCCGCGATGAGCTAGCCCCAGACCGCAGCTGCTACGCGTCCCACCAGCTCCAGCTTGCGTCGCTGGTCTTCGCGACTGATCCGGTTGCCCTCCATGGTCGAGGCGAACCCGCACTGAGGGCTGAGCGCCAATCGCTCCAGCGGGACGTAGCGAGAGGCCTCCTCGACCCTCGTCTTCAGCTCGGCCTCGGTTTCGAGAACAGGTTTCTTCGTCGTCACCAGCCCGAGAACGGCGACTCTGTCTTCAGGCAGGTGCGCCAACGGCTCGAAGCCTCCCGAGCGCCTGTCGTCGTACTCGAGCAGGAATCGGTTGAACAGGGTCTTCTCGAATATGCGGGCGATCGGTTTGTAGTCACCTTCGGCGTAGAACTTGCTCTGGTTGTTGCCACGGCACACGTGGAGCGCAAACGTCACACCGGGGTGGCCGTCGATGATCGCGTTGTCGAGCTCGATGCAGCGATCGATCAACTCCTCGGGGTCGCTCCCCCGCTGCCGGTAGCCCTCGCGAATGGTTGGGTCGAGGAGCGCACCGTACTGCGGCCCGTCGATCTGAATGTACGTGCACCCAAGGCGAACCAGCTCTTCCACCTCCCGCCGCGAGAAGTCCACGACGTCGGCCAGGTAAGCGTCGCGGGTCGGGTACGCGCCCTTCGACTTTTCCGGGTCGTAGTACGCCGCGGCCTGCTGTGCGCTGAGCATCGTCACCTTGCCAGGACCACCCGCAACCGAACGGAGGAATGTCCACTCCTCGCTGCACATGCTTCGCTTCCAGCGCAGCGGATTGACCACAACGGGTCGCTTCAGGATCAGCTCCTCCCCACGCTCGTCCCGAAAGGGAATCGCCCAGCCCCCTTCGCGGTCGAACCCATCGAAGGCCTCGATGAGGTGGCCGTAAAAGGCGTATCGACGGTACTCGCCATCGGTCACCACGTCGATGCCGGCATCTTCTTGCAGCTGGATCGCGGCCCGGACCGAAGCATCCTCCACCGACTTGAACTCGGCCTGGGTCATATCACCGGACTCCCGCCGTTTTCTGGCGGCGACCAGCTCAGGTGGTCGCAAGAGGCTGCCGACGACCTCGGCCCGCCACGTTCTCATCTGTCCCAACCGGCTCTCACTCGATCTCGGCCAGGACCTTCGCCGCCACTTTGAACGCTTCGTTCGCGGCCGGGACGCCGCAGTAGATCGTCGTCTGCAGCAGGATCTCCTTCAACTCATCCACAGTGACCCCGTTTCTCAACGCGGCCCGCACGTGCAGAGCCAGCTCATCGTTGCGATTGAGCGCGACCAGCATCGCGACGGTGATGCAGCTGCGCGTCCGACGGTCGAGACCAGGCCGGGTCCAGATCTCGCCCCATGCATAGCGCGCGACGAGGTCCTGGAACTCATCGTTCAGAGGCGTCCGAGAGGCTTGCGCGCGGTCGACATACGCATCGCCCAACACGGCGCGACGGACCTCCATTCCGCTGTGTTTCTTATCACTCACGTCGAATTCCTCCTCGAGTCAGAGGGCGAAGAACACCGTCTCGCCATCGCCCTGTAGGCGGATGTCAAAACGAAGGATCTCCCCTTCCTGGCGAGCAAAGAGCGTGGGCCGCCGCGAATCATCGACCTGCTGCAGCACGCGATCCACACGAGTGGCTCCGTCCTCGTCGGGTAAGTACATGCGCGTGTGGAGGTGCCGGAGGAGACCGCGCGCGAAGACGGTGATGTAGAAGAACGGTGTACCTTCGCCGGCGACCGGCCGGCGCAGATTGAAATGAAAAGCACCTTCAGAGTCGGTTCGGCAGCGTGCGAACTGGTCACCTTCCGATGCCTCTATCAGCGCATCCCCCACCGGCTCGCCGATCCCATCGAGCACATGGCCCTCGACCCTGATTGCGTCGTGCGATTCGCCCGACGCTCCGTTGGCATCACCATCGAACGGCAAGGCGAACCCGAAGAACGGACCGACGGTCTGCGACGGCGTCGGCGCCCTCATGACTCGGCGGGTGTGGCACGGCGACCGCGCAGCACTATGTCCCACCGATAGCCCAGCGCCCACTCGGGAACCGTCGTCTCCAGGTCGAATCGCGCGACGAGCAGCTCGCGTCCACGCGGGTCCGGGATGGAGCACAGGATCGGGTCGTAGGTGATCAGCGGGTCACCTGGAAAGTACATCTGCGTGACGAGCCGGCTCGCAAGGGAAGGACCAAACAAAGAGAAATGGATGTGCGCCGGACGCCATGCGTTCAGGTGATTCCGCCATGGATACGCGCCTGGCTTGACGGTGACGAACCGATACGCACCGGCATCGTCAGTCAGGGCGCGGCCGGCGCCAGTGAAGTTTGGGTCGAGCGGCGCGTCATGGTCGTCGGCGGGATCCACGTAGCGGCCGGCCGCATTGGCCTGCCACACCTCCACGAGCGTATCGCGGACGGGCTGCCCGTCGCCGTCGAGCACGCGCCCCGTGACGATGATCCGCTCGCCGAGAGGCTCGCCTCGATGCTGGCGCGTCAGGTCTGCGTCTTCGGCCTGGACGGGGATGCGCCCGAACACCGGCCCGGGGACGTTGTGGAACCACTCGTCGGGCAGCCTGATGGGTTCATGTTTGGGGGCGCGCAGCTCAGTAGAGCGATAGTCGGGATAGAGATAGGGAGGCTCGTACTCGAGAGTCTTCACGGCCCTTGACGGGCATTATGAACTCACGCAAACTCCGATCGTCGGTACACGGAGCATTTCAGCCTGGCCATGATCCAGCGCACCCCGGTTGCCATCATCGGCGCGGGCCCCGCCGGACTGCTGCTCGCGCAGCTGCTGCACCGCGCCGGCATCGAGTCGGTGGTCTTCGAGAATCGGAGCCGCGACTACATCGAGCGCCGCGTGCGCGCCGGTGTTCTCGAACCCGGCGCGGCGCAGCTCTTGCGGGACGCCGGCGTTGGGGCAAGGCTCGACCGTGAGGGCCTCGAGCACGATGGCATCCATCTGCGATTCGACGGTGAGAGCCACCGGATCGATTTCAAGGAGCTGACAGGGCGGGGGATTTTTGTCTACGGCCAGCAGGAAGTCGTCAAAGACCTGATCCAGGCTCGCATCGACGCGAAGGCGCCGATTTTGTTTGAAGCCCGGGTGCGAGAGATTCGCGACATCGACGAAGACCATCCGTCGGTCGTTTTCTCGCAGGGCGGACACGACGAGCGGTTCGAATGCGACTACGTGGTGGCGTGCGATGGGTCACACGGGATCGGCCGCACCGCGATGCTCGCGCGAGGCGCTGTCCCGTACGAACGGAACTATCCGCACGCGTGGCTTGGCATCCTCGCTGCGACGCCCCCCGCGGCCGACGAGCTGATCTATGCCTACCACCAGGGCGGCTTTGCCCTGCACAGCATGCGCACCCCTAGCGTGAGCCGGCTCTATCTACAGGTCCCATCCAACGAAATACTCGATACATGGCCCGATGAGCGCATCTGGGCTGAGCTCCGCCTGCGCCTTGGCGAGCCATCGCTCGAAGCCGGCGAAATCCTGGACGTCGGCATCACGGCAATGACCAGCCTTGTCATCGAGCCGATGCAGTCCGGTCGGCTGTTCCTCGCAGGCGATGCCGCCCACATCGTGCCGCCGACGGGGGCGAAGGGCATGAACCTCGCGCTCGCCGACGCAACCGTGCTTGCTGCGGCCCTGACCAAACGGATCAAGGACGGTAGGTCCGAGCCCTTGAACAGCTACTCGTCCGATTGCTCGAGTCGCGTCTGGCGCGCTCAGTACTTCTCGAGCTTCATGACACAGCTCCTGCACCGGAAGCCACACGAGGACGAATTCGACGACAGGATGCACCTGGCCCAGCTTCGCCACCTGACGTCGTCGAGGGCGGCTTCGAAATCCCTGGCCGAGAACTATACGGGCGCTGCGACAGGGAGCGTTACCGTGGCAAAAATCGGGCCTTGATTCTTGGACCGGCTTGGCGCACACTCCCGATCGTCGGTACACGGAGCAATTCCTGATCTGTAGGGGAGGAGTCAGGTGAGCAAGACGAAAGTTCGATCCGGCCCGATCACACGGCGCGAGATGCTGAAAGGCACCGGCCTGGTCCTGGGTGGCCTCGCAGTCCCCGGACTCCTCGAATCCTGCCTGACCTCGTCTTCGACGACGCAGAGCGGCTCGATCAAGATCGGCTTCATCAGCCCGATCACGGGCCCAGCCGCAGGTTTCGGCGAGCCAGACGGATATGCGATCAGTCTCGCCAAGACCGCTTTCAAGAACGGGCTGACCGTCGGCGGCACTAACTACACCGTCGAGATCGTTGCCCGTGACGGCCAGTCGACGCCATCGGTCGGCGCGTCGATGGCGCAGGACCTCATCCAGAACCAGAAGGTCGATCTCATGCTCGCGACCTCCACGCCGGAAACGGTCAATCCTGTTTCGGACACGTGCGAGGCGGCCGGCGTTCCCTGCATCTCCACGGTGGTGCCGTGGGAGGCCTGGTACCTGGTCCGCGGGGCCAAGGTCGGGCAGCCGTCGCCGTTCAAGTTCACGTTTCACTTCTGCTTCGGCGTCGAACAGTTCTTCAACGCGTACACCCACCTGTGGCCGCAGGTCCCAACGAACAAGAAGGTCGGCGTTCTGTGGCCCAACGATGCCGACGGCAACGCCATCCGAGGCGCGCTCGGCCCGCTGCTGAAGCAGGCCGGCTACACCATCGTTGACCCGGGCGCTTACGAAGACGGCACCAACGACTACACGGCCCAGATTCAGAAGTTCATCAGCGAGGACTGCCAGATCTTCAACACCTTCCCCATCCCGCCGGACTTCGCCACCTTCTGGCGCCAGGCCGCACAGCAGGGGTACACGAAGCATGTGAAGATCGGGCAGATCGCCAAAACCGGTTTGTTCCCTTCGCAGGTCTCGTCGCTTGGGGCGATTGGCAACGGTCTCGCATCGGGTGTCTATTGGGCGCCGACATGGCCGTATAAGTCATCGCTGACGGGCATCTCGTCGAAGGATCTCGCCAGCGGGTACGAGTCATCGAGCAACAAGCAGTGGAACCAACAGCTTGGCCCGAGCCTGGCGCTCTTCGACGTCGCGGCGGCGGTGCTGAAGGCAAGCGGTAACCCGAAGGACAAAGCGAAGGTCGCCGACTCGATGAAGACGCTTGCCGTCGACACGCCTATCGGTCACCTCGACTGGTCGAAGCCGGCGACCCTGGCCGGAGCCCCCGTACCAAACGTGGTCGCCGCGCCAATCATCGGCGGTCAGTGGAAGCAGAACGTCTCCAAGTGGCCGGTCGACTTCGTCATCTGCGAGAACTCATCCGACAGCAACGTGCCGGTAGCGTCGACCCTGCAGCCATACCAGGGCTAGCCATGGAAGCGGCGGTTCTCGCCGCCGTCGACGTTCGCAAGCGGTTCGGCGCACTTGCGGTGCTGGACGGTGTTAGCCTGTCGCTCGCTCAGGGAGAGGCGGTTGGCATCGTCGGCCCGAACGGCGCCGGCAAGACCACGCTGCTCAACGTCCTTTCAGGGGCGCTCGCGCCGGACTCCGGCGCCGTCCAATTCCGCGACCGGGACGTCACATCGCGGGGCGCCGCCGACCGATGCAAGATGGGCATCGCGCGAACACACCAGGTGCCGCGTCCATTCATAGGTATGAGCGTCTTCGAGAACGTCCTCGTCGGTGCGACGGCCGGCGGGCGGCGGCGCGGCGCCGACGCTTACGACCTCTGCCTGAGGGTGCTGGATCAGACAGGGCTCGCCTCGATCGCCAACCGGCGCGCGGAAAGCCTTGGCCTTCTGCAGCGCAAGCGCCTCGAGCTCGCGCGCGCCCTTGCCGTCGAACCCTCTGTATTGCTGCTCGATGAGATCGGCGGCGGGCTCACCGATGCTGAGACCGCCTTACTCGCCGAGACTGTCGCGAGCCTGCGCGACCGCGGCATCGCGGTGCTGTGGATCGAGCACATCGTCCACCTGCTGATGCAGGTCGTGAGCCGGCTCGTCTGCATGGATGAAGGACGCATCATCGCGGAGGGCGCGCCGGAGGCGGTGGTCGCGCAGGCGGCCGTCATCGATGCTTACCTGGGCGGTGGTTCGTGACGCTGCTGCGAGTCGAAGACCTCGACTGCCGTTACGGCCTGCTCCAGGCCGTGCGTGGACTCTCATTCGAGGTCGCTCAAGGCGAGACGGTGGCGTTGATCGGCGCCAACGGCGCGGGCAAGTCCACGCTGCTGAGAGCCATCGCCGGCGCTCACAAACCGCACGGCGGCCGCGTCGTTTTCGACGAGGCTGATGTCACGTCGAGGGCGGCCCACAGCCGGGTGGCCCTCGGGATCGCGCTTGTGCCCGAAGGCCGCCGGCTGTTTCCAGGCCTGACCGTCGAGGAGAACCTTCGCGTGGCCGCTGCGCGCCGGGGAAGATGGAACGTGCAATCGGTGCTCGAAGTCTTTCCCCTCCTCCAGCCACGCCGGCACACGGCGGCCGCCAACCTTTCCGGTGGGGAGCAGCAGGCAGTGGCGATCGGACGGGCGCTGATGAGCAATCCTCGACTCCTCCTGCTCGATGAAGTCTCGCTGGGGCTGGCGCCGATCGTCGTCGACGCTGTCTATCGCTCGCTGGCCGGCATCATCAACGAGGGAACGACGGTGCTGCTCGTCGAGCAAGACCTCACGCGCGCGCTGAAGGTGGCCGGCCGGGTCGTCTGCATGCTCGAAGGGCGCATCGTCCTCGAAGGTGAGGCGGCCTCGCTCGATCGCGACAGCGTCGTCAGCGCGTATTTCGGATTGAAGCGGCCGGCGTGACCATCGTCAACGCGGTCGTGCAGGGCATCTTCCTTGGCGCGTTTTACGCGGTGCTCGCGTGCGGCCTCTCGATCATGTTCGGGGTGATGAGGATCATCAACCTGGCCCATGGCGACATCGCCGTGCTTGGTGCGTACGTCGTGTTTGTCATCGTCGAGAGCACCGGCATGTCACCGTTCATCGCGTTCATCGTCGCGCTGCCCGTGATGATCGTGCTCGGGTACGTTCTGCAGCTGACAGTCCTCGAGCGAAGCCTCAAGTCCGGGATCCTGACGCCGCTCCTCGCGACATTCGGGCTCTCGATCGTGATCCAGAACCTCCTGCTCATCAGGTTCTCGCCCGACGTTCGGTCGCTCGGCGGAAACGCCGGCGCCGTTACAACATCGAGCTGGCAGATCACCAGCGGCCTTTCGGTTTCCGCGCTCGGCGTCGTGATCCTGGTCGTGGCCGTTCTCGTATTCGGGGCTCTGCAGCTGTTTCTGTCGAGCACGCGTGCAGGCTGGCGGATGCGCGCAACCGCCGAGGACGCCGACGCTGCCGAGCTTGTCGGCATCGACAGCCGCGGCGTGTACGCCCGCGCGACAGCGCTGGCCGTGGCGATCGCCGCCCTGGGCGGGCTCTTCCTCGCGATTCGTTCGGTGTTCGATCCGCTCAGCGGACCGACGCAGCTGATCTTCGCCTTTGAAGCTGTCGTGATCGGTGGCATGGGGTCGCTGTGGGGCACGTTGCTGGGCGGGCTCGCGCTGGGCGTGGCCCAGACGCTGGGCGCCAACATCAATCCGGAATACTCCGCTTTGACGGGTCACCTCCTCTTTCTCGTGGTGCTGGTCGTTCGGTTCGGCGGCGGCCGCCTGAGCTTGAGGACGGCGCGATGAGAGTTCAGCGCTGGACCCGCACGTCGAAGGCGTTCACCGGGGCGACGGTTGCGCTGGCGGCTCTGCTCGCGACGGTTCCGCTGCTGTTCGAAGCCAGCGTGGTCCAGAGGCTCACGAACCTGCTGATCCTGGTGCTCCTGGCCGCCATGTGGAACGCGCTCGCCGGTTACGGCGGCCTGCTTTCGGTCGGCCAGCAGGCGTTCATCGGCATCGGTGCGTACGGGACGGTGTTCTTCGCCGGGCTTGGCGTCAGTCCGTATCCGGCCATGGTGCTGGCGACGCTGTTGGCGGGCGCGGTCTCAGTACCGATCTCGCTCTTCGCTCTGCGTCTGCGGGCCGCGCAATTCGCGATCGGCATGTGGGTGATCGCCGAGGTGATCTCGATCCTCGTCCGGCTCGACCAGAACCTGGGCGCGGGGACCGGGATCTCACTCCTTCAGCTGAACCAGTACGAACCCAACTTCCGACAGGCCTACACATTTTGGCTGGCGCTGGGCTTCACGGTCATATTTCTCGCAGCACTTTTCTTCCTGCTCCGTTCTCCGCTCGGAGTATCTCTGCAGGCGATCCGCGACGACGAAGACGCGGCTCGATCCCTGGGCGTGCGCGTTGCCGCTCGGAAGCGGTTGCTCTTTGTTCTGGCCGGGTTTGGTTGCGGCGCGGCCGGCGTGCTGATCGTGGCCAATACGCTGTTCATCGAACCGGGCTCGATATTCAGCGTGCAGTGGTCTGCTTACATGATCTTCATGGTGCTGGTCGGCGGTCTTGGTACTTTCGAAGGTCCGATTCTCGGCGCCATCCTGCTTTTCGCGATCCAGACGAACTTCACGCAAGGTGGGCCCTGGTACCTCGTCGGGCTGGGCGCGACCGCGGCGCTCTTCGCGCTCGTCCTGCCGCGAGGTTTGTGGGGCACCATCGAGGAGCGCCTTGGGCTGCGCCTGCTGCCTGTCGGTTACCGGGTGGTGGAGGTGAAGGGTGATGAAAGAACCGCCTGAGACGCATCCGCCCGAAGACCTCATGCAGCATCCGGGCCACCTGCTCCGTCGAGCCGTGCAGGTGATGAACCAGTTGTGGGACGAAGAGGTCTCGCAGACGATCACCTCGCCCCAGTTCGCCGCACTCAATGCGTTGTACAGCGAGCCAAACCTCGACCAGCGCACGCTAGGCACGCGCGTTTCACTCGACCGCTCCACGATGGCGGAGGTCGTCTCGCGCCTGAGCACACGAGGGCTGATTCGCAGCGTGCGCGACACGCGTGACGGCCGGCGCAAGACCATCACCCTGACGCCAAAAGGACTGCGCGAGGTGCAGCAGCTCATCCCACGCACCCACCAGATGACACGGAGGCTCGTGGGCCCGCTCGATCAGAAGCAGCGCGATGAGCTGCTGTGCCTGTTGACCAAGGTGGTCGGCGCGAACGAGCGCCGTTAGAGCTCGGCCGCGCCTCAGGCCTCTCTGATTCGCTTCGACTTGAGCTCGGAACGGGGCAGCGTCCCCCGCCCGACGACGCGACAGCCGAGTCGAACCCCGAGAGCCTGCCGCAGATCAGCCTCAATCCGATCGGTCGAGAAATCGTCATCGACCGTCTCGATCAACAGCGATACCTCATCCATCTGCCGCTCCCGCCGGCGTTCGATCACGAAATCGACAATCTGCGGATGACGACGCACGATGTCCTCCACCTGCGAAGGAAACAGGTTCACCCCGCGAACGGTGAACATGTCGTCGACGCGTCCCAGGATGCCGCCGAGCAGCTTCACGAACGGGCTCCCGCACGAGCATCGCTCACGCGACACCCTCACCCTGTCGCCAGTTCGATAGCGGATCAGCGGCATGCCCCACCGGCCCAGGTTGGTGGCCACAAGCTCCCCTTCGATGGATGGGTGCCCATCCGCATCGAGCACTTCGAAGATGAACTCGGACTCGATGAGGTGGATGCCGTCCCGCTGCGAGCAGCTGAATCCGGTCGGGCCCAGCTCGGTCATGCCGGTGTGGTCGAAGCACGTGGCGCCGTAGGCCTCTTCGATCGCGGCGCGCGTGGCCGGGATGCTGGCCCCCGGCTCGCCGGCGTGAATCGTCACGCGCACGCCCGTCCCACGCAGGTCGAGGCCGAGCTCGCTCGCCACGTCCGCCAATCGCAGCGCGTACGTCGGCGTCGAAAGCAGCACCGTTGCGCCCAGGTCGATCATGCTCCGCAGCCTCTGCTCGCTCGTCATCGCGCCACCCGATATGGTCAGCGCGCCCAACCGCTGCGCTCCTCCAAATGCCGACCAGAAGCCGATGAACGGCCCGAACGAGAAGGCCAGGAAGACGCGATCCCCGGCCTGCACTCCCGCAGCTCGATACACCTCGTCCGCCCAGATCCGGAGCCACCATTCCCACGATTCGGCGGTGTCGAGCCACCGCAGCGGCTGGTCGCCGCTCGAGCCCGAGGTTTGGTGCAGGCGCACGAAGCGATCGACCGGGTAGGTCAGGTTGGTCCCGAACGGTGGGTGCGCGGCCTGGTCCTCGAGCAGCTCGGCCTTGGTGGTCAGTGGCAGGCGCTCGAAATCGTCCCAGCTGCGCACGTCGTGGAGGCGGTTCCGCCAGAACGGGTTGGCCGCAAGCACCTCGCCGAGACCGGCCTGGAGCTTCTTAAGGTGCCGGCCGCGCAGCTCGTCCGGATCAGTCCTCGAATGCCGGGTCGCGGAGCTCAGAAGGCCCATGTTAATTCGGAATCGTCCGTGGGCGGACTAAATCTGCAGGCTCACATGAAATACGACGCCATCAGGCGCCGGGCCGACGTCGAGGTGACCTCCGACTCGGAGAGAAGCCGATACCACGCCTCGGCCTCCTCCCGGCGCCCTTGTCCTTCGAGAAACAGGCCGACGTTGAATTGCGCGATCTGTGGAAGCTTCTCGTCAAAGTCGGGCAGCCATGCCGCAGGGCGCCAGCTCACGGCGAGCCGATTGGCGACTCCGTCGTGAAGGCGGAGCACGGGCGAGCCGCCGACGCCCATGTCCTGCAGGATCGCGTGGATGTGCCCGAGGGGTTCGGTCGCCCAGTCGATGGCATCCTCCGTGTACTGCGTTCGCCATCCGCGGGTCGGAAACCTATCTCGAAAATGCCTGATGGCGAAATCGACCAGCAAGTCGGCAGCTACCGCAAAACCTGGCATCAGCACCCAGTGATCGACGGCGGCTTCAATAAATGCAACGCGGTGCGCGTTCTGCGGATCGGCGGCCGCCTTTTCGTACTTGGCCATCAGTTGATCAACCGACGCGAGGGTCTCGGCAAGGCGACCCAGGGCTTCTGGGGTGACCCGATCCTCCTGGACCGCTTTGGCGAAGATTTCGATCGCGCGCGACCGTTCCTGTCGATCAAGCTCGGCTTCAAGCGATATCGCGCGCTCCTTCGCCCAGCGCACGACTTCAGGATCTGGCTGGGGGGCGCCTCGATTCCGGTCTCCCGGATCGAGCCGCAGGAACGACGGCTGGCAGGTCCCCACGATGATCACGTGCGGGTGGTGCGCCAGGGAGGACAGTGCGGCGTGCGTGATCGCGTTGGTGCGCACTGATACGTGGTACTGAAGGTCGTCAAGGACGAGCACGAGTGGCGATGCAGGCAGGAGTCCAGCCTTGACAGCCTCATCCCAATCGTCGGCAAGCATCGACAGCGGCGGCTTCTCGTCGGACTGATCCGGTGGCCGAACCCAGATGAGCTTCGAGTCCGGGCAGCATGCACCGAGAGCCTCGAGCAGGCACCTCGTCTTTCCTACCTTCGATTCGCCGCTTACCATCACCAGCTTCTGTCGCGGGTCGCGGCTTGTCAGTGCATCGCGTATCGACTCCCGAAGCCTGTCGTCGACAGTTCGCGATACGTACCGTGGAACGATTGGAGTCTCCGTCAGGACGCCGGACTCTTGCGGCGGATAGAGGTTTCGCCAATCGAGCTGGTTGACGGGGGTTAGGTACCCGTAGAGGGAGGAACGTTCCATCTGGCGCCGGAGAAGCTCTTGAGACCGTGACGAACGATCCCTCTCGATCTCTTCGATGTATTGGTCGACCTCTTCGTGGACCGTGAGTCTCACGAACTGGCGAAACTCACCATCTACTTCGAGCAGCTGGGTGACCCGGTTGGTTACGTCAAGTGCGTTTTTGTCGAACCAATCATCAACCGCTTGGCCGATTTCCTCAATCCCTTTTCTGTCACCGAATATCCGCGAGAGATGGCTGTAGCTGGTGCCCGGATCGAACTTGTGCTTTTCATCGATACGTTCCGCGAACACATCTTTCTCGGCCGGTTCCATCCGACTCCAGAACTCAGCCCAGCCGGCGAGCTCACCGATCTTTGATTCTTTGGGTCTCGCACGCGACAGGATCTCCAGCAGGATGGGAGCCGAAGCCAACATGACTGGGATGGGGCCCAACCAGGCGAATTGAGGCAGACCGAGGGCCGCAGCGACAGGACCTCCAGCGATCTTGGTCAAAAGGCTCGTCGCCGTTGCCTCACCGGTTACGAGGGCGCTCGCGCCGAGATAAAGCTCGATCCTCCGAGTCCGATCATCCAGATCGGATGCCGCATGCTTTGCAAACTCCTCATCGGACTTTGCCCATTCATGTTGCTCTCGTTCGAGACGATCGACATGCGCTGCAATCAACGACGGCCGATAGGTAGTCCCCTTCGTTCCGAACAAATTGAACTCGGATTTGGAGTGTTTGAGGATCGATTTGACCAGATGTGCCTTGTTTGTCTTGAAGACCGGGTTCAGTGCTGGGATGGATTCGATGTAGTTCGAGAGGATGGCGACGCCTTCCTCTTCGGTGACTTCGATGGGAATGAGCTCGCAATCCAGAGACTTGATCTCTTTCCGGTGACAAGCCCATTTGGTCGTGTACGGATGGGCCATCACCAGGACGTTCCCTCCGCGGATCTTGTTCACAAGTTCAAGCATCTCCGTGTCGTCGCCATACGGACCCAGGTCGTGGAAGTCTTGAAACCTGCCTTCGACCCGCTGCTTGGTCTGCTCGTATGCGGTGGTCTTTCCCGCCAGCCTCGGCGCGAAGCATATGAGGCTCTTCTGCTTGCTCGAGCTTGCGACAGCCTCGATCTTGTCGTAGCTCCCAAGGTGGATCGGAGCGGTTTTGCTCGCCAAGTCTTCCTCTGTTGCGAACCTAG
>DASVEP010000077.1:0-2398 GCA_036380475.1 Candidatus Dormiibacterota bacterium | reverse complement strand
TTGATCGGGGCCTTCCCGCCCGGGAAGCCGATCAACCTGTCGATCATCTTGCCGTCTCGGAACAGTCCCAGGGTCGGGATCCCCATGACGCCGTAGCGGATGGCGATCTCCTGGTTGGCGTCCACGTCCAGCTTCCCCATGACCACCTTGCCGGCGAACTCGCTGGCAAGCTGTTCCACAACGGGCGTCATCATCCGGCACGGGCCGCACCATTCGGCGTAGAAGTCGACAACCACGGGTTCGCTTGCCTGGAGCACGTCGGCGTCGAAAGTCGGGCCGTCGAAGTGCTTCATGTTTTCCATATCAAATACAAGCCTGGGCCGCTGGCGCCTATTCCGCCGCCACAGCCCGGCCATAATCGGTAGCAGATGGCCACTGCCCCAGGCGTACGGCCCGCGTCTGCCTTCGATCTCGCCCTGCACCAGTTCCGCGCGCGCCTGTTCGAGGCAGCCCCCGGGCTGGTCACATGGGTGCTGCTCCTCGCGCCGGCCTGGATCCCGATCATCTTCCCCTGGCCCGGCGCCTTCGTGGTGGCGGGGGTCGTGCTCCTTTTCGACATTTACTGGCTCGTGCGGTCGATGACCGTGGTCACCGGCGTCTACAGCACGCTTTCCCACATGCGCCGTGACATGAAAAGGGACTGGCTGGCAGTCTGCTACCAGGACCAGGCGGAAGGCCTTAGGGACCCCCTCCAGTACATCCACCTTTGTGTGATCCCGACGTACACCGAGCCCTATCACGTGCTCGAGAAGACGGTCCAGGCGATCGTCGATGCCAATTACCCGGCCGACAGGAAGATGATCGGGATCATCACCCGGGAGACGGACAAGCCCGGCTGGGAGAACGTGGCCCGGCTGCAGGAGAAGTTCGGCGACCGCCTCCGTGGCCTGTATCACATCAAGGACCCGCTCGAGCCCGGGATCGTGATCGGCAAATCGGCGGCAATGAACTGGGGTGGGCGGTGGATGGTCCGCGTCCTGACCGAGGAGGGCTACGACCTCAACCAGGTCCTCATCACGGACCTCGACTCCGACTATCGCGTGCATCCCCAGTACTTCGCCTGGATCAGCCACTTTCACGCACGCGAGGCGCTGCGCGATTACGTGATCTGGCAGCCCGTGCCGCTTTTTCACAACAACATCTGGCAGGTGCCGATGGCAGTGCGCGTCATGTCCGCGGCGACCTCGCAGTGGCAGATGTTCCTGCACTCGCGGCCCCACCGTCTGGTCGCCTTCAGCAGCTATACATGCAGCCTGGAGTTCGTGCGTCGAGTCGGCTACTGGGACAAGGACGTGATCCCGGAGGATTCGCGTTTCTACTGGAAGGCGTTCTTCACTTTCGGGGAGCGCTTCTCGATGAAGTCGGTCTACCTACCGCTGTACGGCGACTCGCCCAACTCTCGCGACTACGCGTCGACGCACATGAGCCAGTACAACCAGATCAAGCGGTGGGCGTGGGGCATCACCGACGTTCCTTATGTTTTGGCCCGGCTGTTCAAGCACCCGGAGATCCCGCTCGTCCTGCGCATCCGGCGCTTTCTCAACCTGTTCCTGAATCACCTCAATTGGATCTTCCTGCCGCTGTTGTTGATGTTCGGCGCATCGGTGCCGATCTGGGTCAGCCAGGACTTTGCCCTGACCGACCTCGGGCAGTCACTCTGGTCATGGTCGGGAATCCTGCTCTCCACCACCTTGTCGACGGTGGTGTTCTTCCTCTTCTTCGAAATGTCGATCCTGCCGCCAAAGCCGAAGAACTGGCCCTTCTGGAAGAAGGTGGGGGTGCATGTCCAGTACATGGCGTACCCGATCGTCGGTCTCGTGATGAGCGTGCTGCCGGCGTTGGAAGCGCACACGCGCCTCCTGCTTGGCCGCTACCTCGAATATCGTGTGACCGAGAAGGTATGACGGCTATGGATTCGGCAGGAGCGAGGACTGTCGCGGACACGATCGGCAGCCTCTTCCGCTCGCTGCATCAGGACATCCGCGAGCGCCTGGGCGGGCTCGATGATGAAAAGCTCAACTGGCGACCGCTTCCGGAGGCCAATTCAATCGCGGTCCTGGTCGTCCACACGTTGGGGTCAGAGCGCGAAATGCTCCGGGCGGTTCGCAAGCTCGCGACCGAGCGCGACCGCCCGGCCGAGTTCACGGCACAAGCGTCGGCCGCAGACTTGCTGGCTCTGCTACACCTCGCCGATCGCGAATGGGACGAACACGGCGGGGCGCTTACCGCCGATGACCTCACGGGGATGAGGCCGCGCGGCGATCGACCCCCGAAGCCGGGCCTCGAATGGCTGCTTACGAACTACGGGCACGCGCGCGAGCACCTGGCGCAGATCGATCTCACCAAACAGCTCTACGAAGCGCGGTAAGCCGCCGGCGGTCTGCTAGGCGCCGCAGAC
>DASVEP010000076.1:0-3442 GCA_036380475.1 Candidatus Dormiibacterota bacterium | reverse complement strand
TTTCTTGCGCTGGTGGCGCCGCGACTTCGCGGTCGCGAGCCGGTGATCATCGCAGTCGTTGCCGCGATCGTGGCGTTGGTCTGCGTTCCCTTCGTGCCGGCTGGGGTGCCGCTGCTGATCGTCGCCGCGTTGGTCGCGCTGCTCGGGCTACGCCCAATCAAGCGGAGTTCGTGATGCTCTGGGTCGGATTGCTGGTGGCATCGGCGGCGTGCTATGGGTTGAAGCTCGCCGGCCTTTCGCTGCCACAAGCCTGGATGCAGGACGCCCGCATCCAGCGGACCGTTCCTCTGCTCCCTGTCGCCCTGCTTTCGGCCCTCATCGCGATCCTCACCTTCTCCACAGGGCATCAGATCGTCCTGGACGTTCGTGCTGCCGCCATCGGTGTCGCCGCCATCGCGGTGCTGCTGCGGGCGCCGTTCCTGGTCGTGGTGGCGGCCGCCGCGGCCACCGCGGCGTTGCTGCGTCTTGTCTAGGCGGAGATCGACTCCTCAAAGACAGCGAGAACGGTGGGCCACCCGTTTGCATATTCGTTTCGTCGTTCGAGTCCCTGACCACCGAGCCGCTCCCAGCCGGCATGCTCCAGCTGGACTCGCGTGACCAACGGCTCTTTCGATGTGAACTGCACGGTGACCTCGGTCGGTTGCGCCCACCGCCCGCTCCACGTGAACACAACTCGATGGGGCGGTTCCCACGCGAGGACCTCTCCGATCGTGAACTCGTCGCCGTCCGAATACCGCTCGTAGAAGCGGCCCCCGACGTAGTGGTCCATGAGCACCTCGGGCGACCGACCGGGTCCAAACGTGAACCGGTCCGTCGGCCACCATGCGTTCATTCGTGTCGTGAACTGCGAGAACGCGTCCTCGAGCGAACGGCGCACGGTGACCTCGAGTCGAATCGGCTCGATAGGGGCGATCTCCGATCGCAGCTCCTCAGCCATCGTTGTCCGCGGCGGAGCGATTCTCCGCAATGGCCGCAAACCTGCCCAGCGCATCTGCCCAGAAGAGGTCGAGGAAGGCCCTCAGTCGAGCGAGCCCGCGCGGATTCACCGCGTAGAGCCTGCGGTTCCCGTCCGCCGTGTCGATCACGAGCCCGGCGTGCTTCAACACCTTCAGGTGCTGTGACACGGCAGGCCGGCTGACGGGAAGGCCCCGCGCGATCTCGACCACGGCAAGCGGACCGGCACGGAGGCGGCCGAAGATCTGACGCCTCGTCCTGTCGCCGAGCGCTTCGAGGATCGCGTCATCCGCAATCAGTAAGTCTTGACTTACGGTGCGTCGTGACTTACGATCCACGCGTCGATCGTATCACCGAATTGCGAGGAGCGAACATGGCGGGAAAGGGGACGGCAAAGCAGAGCTCTCAGACCAAGCCGAGCGTCGTGTGGTTCGAGGTCGTCGGCAAGGATGGCGACAGGCTTCGGACCTTTTTCAGCAGCCTCTTCGATTGGCAGATCGCCGAGAGCGGGACGGGCATGGACTACGGCCTGGTTGCTCCCGCCAACGGCGGCATCGGCGGTGGCATCGGTCGCAGCCAGGATGGGGGCGACGGTTTCGTCACGGTCTATGTAGAGGTCGACGATCCCGCGGCGTACCTGGCGAAAGCGGAGAAGCTCGGTGGCAAGACAGTCGTACCGCCCACAGAGATCCCTTCGGCCAACCTCACCTTCGCGTACTTCACGGACCCTGAGGGCCACTTGATCGGCCTGTCAAAGGGGGCGGTCCAGTAGTGGAGACGCCGCGGCCGCTGCCGAAGGCCGACTTCGAGGTCGAGACGCTGACGATGGTGGTCCTCTCCGAGGGGCCACGCGCGAGCGAGTACAGTGGCGCCACCCTCGAACGCCTCCTCCAGGAACATCTGGCATTCACCGTCGGGTTGGTCGCCGAGGGCCATCTTCTGTCGGCGGGCGGCGTTGTCGACAGTGATCGCAGCTCGTGCCGGCTGACAGGGATTGGCTTGAGCACGAAGTCACCGGATGAAGTGCGCCGACTCGTCGAGCAGGATCCATCAGTGAAGGCAGGGCTCGAGTCGGTCAAGACCGTGACCTACACCTTCCCAAAGGGAATGCTGGCATTCCCTCTGGCGAAGCAGTCGTCGGCCCCGGTCATGGAACGAGCTTGAGCGTCAGAATCTTGAATGGCTCGAGCTCGAGCTCCAGCGCGCCGTCGCGCACCGCGACCTCCTCGCGGTTGCGCTCCAGCAGGTCGCACAGGAATGCGTGCGAGGCGGGGAGCGTGGTCCGCAATCGAGCTTTGCAGCGCCTGCCCCACGCTTCATAGACCCGCACGATCGTCGCGTCCGAATCCTCGGCGCGCTTGATCGCCTCCACCACGACCTGGCGCGTGTCGAGCTCGATGAGCGTCCGGAACGAGGCGGCTGCAAGGTTTCCGTAGGCCGGCAGCAATGGAGCGCCCAGATCTTCCGCAGCTTCGATGACACCGGCCTCTCTGAAATCTCCGGGATGCGGCATCAAGGCGTACGTGAACTGATGACCGCCGAGGTCGGCAGTGGGGTCCGGATGCGTCGGTCCGCGCAGCAACGAGAGTCGCATCACCGATCCGTGGATGTCGTAGCCGTGCTTGCAGTCGTTGAGCAGCGCGACGCCATAGACGTCGTCGCCCAAATCGGCCCACCGCTGGGCGCAGACCTCGAACATCGCCTTTGCCTGGCTCGTGTCTTCGTGCGTCGGCCGCTTGATGTGGCCGAACTGGATCTCGTAGGTCGCCTCGCGAGCACTGACCGTGACCGGAAACGCCACCTTCAGGATCTTGTGGCGCTCTTGCCACTCGACAAATGTCTCGAAACGCAGCACCCGCGAACCGGCGTCGAGCGACATGGTCTGGAAAAGCCATGACCCGCCGAATCGCCGTCCGAAGGAGAGCAGTCCGCGAAGTCCGCCGCGACGTTGCAGTTCCTCGACCGCGGTCAGCTCCACGAACGAGTCGCGGTATTCCGGGTCGAGATCCCATGCGTCCCAGCGCTTGGGGTTGTCATCGTGCAGCTGGAGCAGGTTGCCTGCCCCGCTGAGCACCTCGCGTCGCGCTTCCTTATCCCAGATCGAAGTGAGGACGGCGCTGTCGTCCCATTCGACGCGCAGGAGCTCGTTCTCCATGCTGGAGTCGGTGACCGAGACCTCGGGTTCGTTCGAGCGTGGGATGACAGTCGCCCACCCGCAAGGCGGAGCCTCCACGCGCGTGTATTCGCCACCGATGCTCACAACCTCGGCGCGCGGGTGAGAGGTCGAGTTGAACGCAACCAACCGTTCGCCCTCGCCCACGATCGCCGACATTGCCGCCTCGCCGATGCCCGCCGCCCTCTCCATCACGTGCGCGAGGTCGCGCTCGGCCTCCTCGTACACCCAGTCGATGCTCGAGCCGGGCAGGATGTCGTGGAACTGGTTGAGCAGAAGCGTTCGCCAGAGCGCGCCCAGCTCTTTCGCGGGATA
>DASVEP010000075.1:0-3123 GCA_036380475.1 Candidatus Dormiibacterota bacterium | reverse complement strand
GCCTCGCTGCGCGTGATCCCGCGGCTCATCAGATAGAAGAGCTGCTCGTCCGAGACCTTGCTCACGGTCGCTTCGTGGCCCAGGGTCACGTTCTCGGCGTCGACGTCGTTGTACGGGTAGGTGTCCGAGCGCGACTCGTCGTCGAGCAGAAGCGCGTCGCACTTGACGAACGACTTGCTGTTCTTGGCGTCGGGGTACATCTTGATGTGACCGCGGTACGAGGTCCTACCGCCGCCCTTCGAGATCGACTTCGAAGTGATCGTCGAGGTCGTGTTGGGAGCGACGTGAATCATCTTGCCGCCCGCGTCCTGGTGCTGGCCCTTACCCGCGAACGCGACCGAGAGGACGTCGCCCTTGGCGCCGGGCTCCATCAAATAGACGCTTGGATACTTCATCGTGATCTGCGAGCCGAGGTTGCCGTCGACCCATTCCATCGTGGCGTCGGCATACGCCATCGCGCGCTTGGTCACGAGGTTGAAGACGTTGGTCGACCAGTTCTGGATCGTCGTGTACCGGCATCGGGCGCCACGCTTGACGATGATCTCGACGACCGCGGAGTGCAGCGAGTCGGTCGTGTAGATGGGGGCCGTGCAGCCTTCTATGTAGTGCACGAACGAACCCTCGTCGCAGATGATCAGCGTCCGCTCGAACTGACCCATGTTCTCGGCATTGATGCGGAAGTACGCCTGCAGCGGAATCTCCACGCGCACGCCCTTCGGCACGTAGATGAATGAGCCGCCGGACCACACTGCGCTGTTGAGCGCGGAGAACTTGTTGTCCGCGGGCGGGATGACCGTGCCGAAGTATTCCTTGAACAGCTCGGGGTGGTCGCGCAGCGCCGAATCGGTGTCGGTAAAGATCACGCCCTGCTTGGTCAGCGATTCCTGAAGCGAGTGGTAGACCACCTCCGACTCGTACTGCGCGGACACGCCGGCAAGGAACTTGCGCTCGGCCTCCGGTACACCCAGCCGGTCATACGTCGCCTTGATGTCAGGCGGCAGGTCTTCCCAGGTTTTGGACTGCTTGTCGGTCGCCTGGAGGTAATAGAAGATGTTCTCGAAGTCGATCACAGAGAGGTCGGCGCCCCACGTGGGCATCGGCTTTTTGCGGAAGATCTCGAGTGAGCGAAGCCGGAACTTCAACATCCACTCCGGTTCCTTCTTCATCCACGAGATTTCCTTGACGATCTCGGGGTTCAGGCCACGCTTGGCCTTGAAGATGAAGTCCTCGGGCACGAAGAAGCCGTACTTCTCCTTGTAATCGGTGCCGACGTCGACTTTGGGTACTGTCGCCATCAGGCAACCTCCTGGGGCGGGTCTTCGACATCGCCCCACTCCGAGTAACCGGTTTTCTCGAGTCGCTCTGCGACCTCGGGGCCGCCCGACAGCACGAACTTCCCGTCGACGAGCACGTGCACGAAGTCGGGCTTGATGAATTCCAGGATGCGCGTGTAGTGGGTGATGATCAGCACGCCGAGCTCTGGGCCGCGCATGCGGTTCACAGCCTCGGCGACGAACTTGATGGAGTCGATGTCGAGACCAGAGTCGGTCTCATCGAGGATCGCGATCTCGGGCTTGAGGATCGCCATCTGCAGAATCTCGGCGCGCTTCTTCTCACCACCGGAGAAGCCGTCGTTGATGTATCGCGGCAGGAACGAATCATCCATGTGCAGGACCTCGAGCTCGCTCTTCAGCAGCGAGCGGAACTCCTTCGGGGTGACCTGCTTGCTCTTGTCCTTGCCGTCGTAACCGCGCTTGGCGTTCAGCGCGGTGCGTAGAAAGTTCGTCATCGAGATCCCAGGCACAACGACCGGGTACTGGAACGCGAGGAACATGCCCAGGCGGGCTCGCTCGTCGGGTTCGAGCTCGAGCACGTTCTTGCCCTTGAACGTGACGCGGCCGCCGTCGACTGTGTAGCCGGGGTGGCCCATGAGGGTGTGCGAGAGAGTCGACTTGCCCGATCCGTTGGGACCCATGACCGCGTGCACTTCGCCCTTGTTGATGTCGAGCGTGACGCCCTTGAGGATCTCCTTGCCCTCGACGCTGGCCCGCAGGTCTCGAATCTCGAAATCAGACAACTTTCTCCTCGCTCTCCTTGACTTCATATGTGCAGTCGTTCGCCGCCTCTCGCATCCACGTCGACCTCGTCACCGGCGCCCCGAGCAGCCGTTCATACATCTGCTGCTCGTTCACGCAGGGCAGGCCGGTGCGGGCGGCGACGTCCTGGATGGGGCAGTTGCAGTGGCGGATCGCGAGCCCGCCCCCAGTCAGCTCAACCACCTCGGCCATGTGGCCGTGCTCGGTGGCGAGCTTCGCCAGCTCGCGGACGCGTCCTTCAAAGTCTAGCCCCGCCAATCTGGGGGCGTACTCGGCCTCCAATCGCGCGGTGCGGCGCTCGAAGAAGTCCTTTAGCTGTTCTTCGCTAAGGAACTGGACGAGGTCTGAGGCCAGCTCCCGATGGGCGTGTGGGAAGTGCGCGTGCGCGGCCGGCGTGAGGGTGTACACGTTCTCAGGGCGACCCCGGCGGTGTTCCTCGGCCGGCGCCACCGCGGCCAGGCCCTCGGCCTCCAGCGCCTCCAGATGGCGCTGGGCGCCCTGCTTGGAGATCTCGAGGTGTGCTGCGATCTCGCCCAGCGAGGCGTGACCACGCGTTTTGAGGAAGGCGAGGATGATCTCGCGCCGAGAGTCCACAACTTCGAGTTTACGGCTTTCTCAACACGCATGTTGAAATAACGTCGTGGGCGCCCATTCCTTCATGTCGCTTCGCGGGCAGGCTCTGCTGCTCTTCGCCGCGTTCTTTGCGCTGGCCCCGAGCCTGGCGCACGCCTCGGGGGCGAGCTGGGAGCGCTGGCAGACGATCCCGGGCGTGTTCGACCTCGGCGGCCCGCGGAGCGACGGACTGCTCGTGGTGGCGGGCTCGGCCAACCTCTACCTGGCCGACCCGGCCGGGAACGTCGTTCCGTTTGCGCAGGGGCCTGGCGGCTATCACGAGGATCCCGGCGGTGAGGCCTACCTGGCCGTGTCGCCAGGCGCACGTGTGGTGGCCGCCGGCTGCAATTTCGCCCGCGACGACGTCTTCCTGCTCAGGCTGCACGCGCCGTTGGGCGTCGAGCGAGTCGATGCC
>DASVEP010000074.1:0-5764 GCA_036380475.1 Candidatus Dormiibacterota bacterium | reverse complement strand
TCCGCTGTGATTGAGCGACACCTCCGAGAGGTGCCCGCCGGAGTCGGCATGCAAGAGCGCGTCAGCTTTGCTCTCGGTCGCCCACACTCCGCCCGCCCCGTCCGGCGCCATCTCGGTAATGCCGCGATTCGGCGCTGACAGGGTCATCTCCTTGAAACGGCCCTGGCTGAACCGTGCCACCGCGTTGCCTCCATTCTCGGCAACCCATACAGTCCCATCGGGCAGGGCCAGAGCCATGGTCGGTTGGGCGCCGGCAGCCAGGCGGCACTCCGTCATTGCCCCGCTTGGCGATATCGATGCAATTGCGTCGCGGTACTGCTCGGGTATCCAGGCCGTGCCGTCGTGAGCGATGGAGAGCTGGAACCCGAGCTCGCTCGCTGGCAGCTGCCAGTATTCCGCCTTGACAGCGGACGTAACGCGGTAGACGCGGTTGCTGCCGGTGGCAAGAAACCAGACGGCACCGTCCGGCGCCACCGTCAAGCCAACTGCACCGGAGCCGGCCGGCAGTTGGAGCCCGCCCACCGCGGCCGCCACGGCAACCGGAGAGACCCGCTGAATCGACTTGCAGCTGCCGACAGGAGTCGGTGCTGTGGTGCTGCCTCTGCAACCTGCGGATGCCATCACCGCAGCGAGCGCAAAGACCACGAACCTGGTTTGTCCGCTGCCTCCGAGTGGGGACATCGATCCCCAAGTTTGCGCTACTGCTGTTCGAGCACCCGCTTCACGTGGGCCAGCTTGCGCGCGTCGGACACCACATAGACCCTCGAAATGAGGTGGTCGGTCACGCTCAACGCCAGCACAGATACCACCTGCTCGTCCAGGAACGCCACGACGCTTGCCTCGCCGTTGATGACCTTGGCCACGAGCTGAAGCCCGGACCCGCCGCCGAAGAATCGCATGATCCGTGAGCCGACGGCCTCTTGACCGACGTTCGGCTGGCTGACCGCGGGGAGCCTTCCTCCCATGTCGGCCCAGCCCATCACCGAGGGGTCCAGCAGCGGGAGCAAATCCTTGATGTCGCCGCCGGCACAAGCCGCGATGAACGCGTCGACCACGCGTCGCTGCTCGGCCGGGTCGATCGCGAATCGTGCGGATCCGGCCTCTTCTTCGACCCGCTTGCGCGCGCGGCTGGCGAGCTGGCGGCAGGCAGCGACCGTTCGCCCGACCATAGGCGCAACCTTCTCGAACGGGAAATCGAACACGTCGTGCAGCACGAATACGACCCGTTCCGCGGGCGACATTCGCTCCAGCACGACGAGGAGCGCGAAACGCACGCTCTCATCCATCGTCACGACGTCTGCGGGGTCGGTCGTCGCGTCGTCCGAGAACAGCAACGGCTCAGGGAACCACGGCCCGATGTAGCTCTCACGCTTCACCCTTGCCGAGCGGAGCTGGTCGAGGCACAGCCGGCTCACGACGACGACAAGCCAGGCTCGGACGTCCTCGATCGGGTTGAGATCGGTGCGCAGTAACCTCGAGAAGGCGTCCTGGACTATGTCCTCCGCGTCGCTGTAGCTGCCGAGGAGCCGGTAGGCGACGTCGAGCAGGAAGCGATGGTGGGTCGTCCATGCGTCCGCCAACTGCTCGTTGCTCTCGATCACTGACACCGCCACATATATAAGGACGGGACAGGGGTCGGAAATGTGACATCTGGCCCAAATGTCACGAAGTCATACCGTCGCCCGTCCTTGGTTCATGACCGATAACACAACCGTCACGAGCGCGGCGACAGGCATCAGAGCAGGCGTCAACACCATCAACCTTGGACCGCGCGCGCGCCGCGCCGTCCGGCTCGCCGCCCGATTCGTCAACCCGCTTGTCCTGCTTATTGCAGGACGACGCTGGATGCCGGTCGTCGGCATTCTCCGCCACCGCGGCCGGCGGTCCGGTCGCACCTACGCGACCCCGATCGGAATGCGGCGCCTCGGCGACAGCTTCGTCATCCCGCGAACCTTCAGCGAAAACGCAGCCTGGTATCTGAACATCAGCGCCGCGGGCGGTGCGACCGCCAAGTATCTCGGCCGCACCTACCAGCTCGTCGAGCCTGAGGTCGTCGACTACGCGACCGCGAAGCCGGCCTTCCCCCGCTACGAGCTTCTGCAGTTCCGCCTGATCGGAATCAACGAATACCTCCGCCTGCGCATCGCAGGCGACAGCAAATAAGGAGAAAGTCAAATGGCAACTCAATTCGCAACCGCATCCAAGCCCGCAGCGCGCAGCCTGAACGTCGCGCTCGTGATCATCGCTCTCGCGCAGCTGATGGTCGTGCTCGACGTTGCGATCGTCAACGTCGCGCTGCCGTCGATCCAGCGCGAGCTCCACTTCGCAGCAACGGACCTGGAGTGGGTCGTCAACGCGTACGCAATCGCATTCGGTGGGTTGCTGCTCCTCGGCGGTCGCACGGGCGACCTCTTCGGCCGGCGCCGCATGTTCATCGTCGGCGCCCTTCTGTTCACCGCGGGCTCGATGGCCGGCGGCCTGGCAACTTCGTCGTCTTTCCTGATCGCCGCCCGGGCGGCGCAGGGAATCGGCGCCGCGATTCTCGCGCCGACGGCACTGTCGCTCCTCGCCGCCACGTTCCCACAGGGACCCGAGCGCAACCGGGCCTTCGGCGTCTATTCGGCCGTCTCGGCCGGCGGTGGCGCAGTCGGACTGCTGATGGGCGGCATCATCACGAACTACCTGTCCTGGCGCTGGATCATGTTCGTGAACGTCCCGGTCGGCCTTTTGCTCGCGTTCGCAGCACCGCGATTTCTCATTCGTGGCGAGGGCAAGCCGGGACGGCTCGACCTGCCCGGCGCCATCACCGTCACCGCCGGCGTGTCGCTGCTTGTCTATGGTCTCGCACGCGTGGCCACGCACGATTGGAGCGACAGCGTGACCCGCGCAACCCTGATCATTGCTGTCGGGCTGCTCGCCACATTTGTCGCGCTTGAGTCTCGCGGCCGGCACCCTTTGATGCCGCTTCGCATCTTCGCGAACCGCAATCGCTCTGGTGCCTACGGACTGTCGTTGGCCGTCGGCGCCGCCCTGTCCGGCATGCTGTTCTTGCTGACACTGTTCCTGCAGAACGTCCTCGGTTTCACACCGCTGCAAGCCGGCTTCGCGTTTCTCCCGACCGCGATTGGCGTGGGGCTTGGCGCCGGCCTGACATCACGCTTGATCGGCCGGGTCGGCCCGCGCGTCCCGATGACAACAGGGGCGCTGCTTCTCGCGACCGGCATGTTCTGGCTCTCAGCCGTGACCGTGCACGCGAGCTATCTCTCGGACGTCCTTGGCCCGCTTGTGGTTCTTGCGGTCGGCCTTGGCATGGCTTTCGTTTCCACCAGCGTTACGGCCATCTCGGGAGTCAAGCCGGATGAATCGGGCCTCGCCTCCGCCCTCCTCAACGTCGGCCGCCAGCTCGGGGGCTCGCTCGGGATCGCAATCATGGGCACGATCGCCACGACCGTGACCCGGAATCAACTCGCGACAGCGCACTTGACCCACGCGGTCGTAAACGGCGCCCTGACCGCCGGGTTCAGCACCGCTTTCCAGGTTGCCGGCGCCATAGCGATCGCTGGATTCGTGATCGCGCTGGTCGCGGTCCGCCAACGTCATTCAGAGACAGTTGCGACTGCAAACGTCGAGGTTGACGTGGCGGCCTAACCCCCACTTTCGCCAACTGATTGAATACCGGCAATGGCCTACGTGCACGGCTATCACCCTCGCGAGAACGAGCGCCTGGAGGATCAAGCCGGAACGCTGGTCGAGCTGCTTCACTCCGACACCGCATACCAACCCGGGAGCACCGTTCTCGAGGTGGGGTGCGGGGTCGGCGCCCAGACCGTGACGCTGGCCCAAAGGAGCCCACATGCTCGATTTACCTCGATTGACATCTCTCCGGTCTCCCTCACTGAAGCCAAGCGAAGGGTCGAGCTGGCCGGTCTGACCAATGTGGAGTTCCGGCAAGCCGACATCTTCGCGTTGCCGTTCGAGGCTCACTCGTTCGATCACGTCTTTGTCTGTTTCGTTCTCGAACACCTTGCGCAGCCACTAGAGGCACTAAGGATTCTCAAGACGGTGCTCAAGCCGGGCGGCACCATCACCGTCATCGAAGGCGACCACGGCTCGGCGTACTTCCATCCCGACAGCCCCGCGGCCAATGCGGCGATCCAGTGCCTGGTCAGATTGCAGAGCGACGCGGGAGGCAACTCGCTGATCGGCCGGCAGGTCTATCCATTGATGGTCGAGGCGGGCTTCGAAGCAGTGCATGTATCGGCACGGATGGTGTATGTGGACTCGAGCCGCCCGGAGCTCGTCGAAGGGTTCACGAAGAAGACATTCACCGCGATGATCGAGGGTGTTCGGGAATCGGCGATCGCCGCGGGCCTCATCGAGGCGGCGAGGTTCGACGCAGGGATCCGTGATCTCTACCGAACATCGGAGGCGGACGGGGTCTTTTGCTACACGTTCTTCAAGGGCGTGGCCCTGTCAACCGGCACCCAGTCCGTCCGTGCGACGGTTACGAAACAGTGATCGTCCAGTCGCTGGCGTTGTGCGGCCCGAGGGTGACCCCGTTTGGCGGGTCGACTGAATTCAGTGTGCATGTGAACGGGCCGTTCGGACCCTGACCCGGGTACTGGAGCACAAATATCCCTTCATCCGGTGATGCAGGTGAACGCCCGTTGGAAGGTTGCCCTGCAGTCACCGTGAAATCGTGCGAACCGATGTTGGGCCCCGAAAGAGTCCCGTGAAACACCATTCCCGGAACGGAGCCTCGAAGGATGCAGGTGACGAAGTCCGGGTTGTATCCGCCGTGCGAGAGGCCGCCGATCACCGCGCTTGCCGTGCCGGCCGCCTTGGGTGACGTGCTGGTGTGGCTAGCAACTGCGGCCGGCGACGATGACGCGTCGTTGGAGGCGAGTTGTCTCTGGCCCAATACGACTACCGTCACCCCGACGATAAGCATTGCTGCGACCACGGCCGCGATGATGCCGACCGGTAATCCGGCGGGAGACCTGGGCGGCTTTGGTGCAGGAGCGGCGTCCGGGAAGATGTCCTGGATGATCGACACAGGCGGCGACGTCTCGAAATCGAGCCCCTCACCCGACGGCTTGGGATCGTCAAGCTTCGCCATCGCGTTGCCGAGTGTTTCGATCCCGGGATAGCCACCCCAGTTCGCTTGGGGTGGAAGGGCGCTTGGCGGCACCACGGCAGGACCAGGCGGAGCCGGCGGCGGAAGGCCGGGCATCGGAATGTAGCGAGGGATCGCCGGGGTCGCAGCCAAGACTCCTGCGACCGAGGCGTCTCCGGGCGGCGGCGGAACTCCTTCGCCACGCCAGAAAGAGGACGTGACGGGCAACCCCCGCGACGATGGCAAGGCTGTCGCCCAGGTCACAGAGATGCCCCCAAAGAACATGACCGCTTCGATCTTGTCCTCAGGAGCGGTGACCGCAACCCCGGTCAGGTCGGCGATCGCCTGTACAGCCTGCTTGCCCTTATCGCCGGCGCCGAACAGGCAGCAGCGAAACTCGATCACGCCGTCGGGACAGAAATACGTTCGGAGCCGGCGGAGCTGTGCCTGCACCGTGGGAGCCACTTCGCGGCCGTTGATCACTTCCACTCCGCTGGTCTCGGGGTCGAAGACCATGAAGGCTCCAGCCTTGGAGCCATGAGTGCAAATGATCAGCCGGCCGATGCACTGACCTGGCCCGAGCTTCGCGATCGCCTGGTTGACCATGTCGGTGACGTCGGTGATTGAGGAGCCCCATTCCAGCCAGGT
>DASVEP010000073.1:0-3296 GCA_036380475.1 Candidatus Dormiibacterota bacterium | reverse complement strand
GAAGCCGCCGATCAGCGCTCCTATCAGACCGACTATGAGGTCGCCGATAAGGCCGAAGCCGTGTCCTCGGCTGACGAGCGACGCGAGCCAACCCGCGATGAGTCCGACGATGATCCAGGCAACGATGCCACCAGGCGCAAGTTCCATAGAGAACCTCCTCTCAAATACAAATTCAGTCAGTGGTGTGACCACCCCTCGCGAGGTGGTCACATTTATGAAACGTTCGGTTCAGCGCGCCTACTCGCGGGCTTACGCCGGCTGAAATAGCAGGAGCCGGGCGTTGAGCCCGGCTCCTCGTTTGCGCCAGCTGCTGGGGCTATTGGCGCTTGACCCGAAGACCGATGCCTCCGAGGGCCACGAGGGCTGCCCCGATGATTCCGCCTAGGATCGGCAGTCCGGTTGCCGCAAGGGCCAGGCCGCCTGCCGTTGCCGTCGCCCCTAACACGGCGCCAGAGCTTGCGACGGTTCCCGAACCGGATCCGCTGACAGTGCCCGAGCCGGACACGACGCCAGATCCGCTGCCGCTGACGCCGCCAGATCCGTTACCACTGACGCCGCCAGATCCGTTCCCCGACGTTCCACCGCCGGTCTCGCCGCTGCCTGAGGCGCCACCGCTACCGCCCCCGGTGCTTTCCGAGCTGGGCGTGCTGTTGGCGGTAGTACCCGTGCTAACACCCGTGCTGCCGGTGCTGGTTGTTGTGGTCGGCGCGCTGTTTGTGGTGGTGCCGGTGCTCGCGCCGGTACTGCCGGAGACGCCGCCGGTCGCCGTGCTGCCTGCGGTCGTGCCGGTGCTGGAGCCGGTGCTGCCGGAGACGCCGCCGGTCGCCGTGCTGCCCGCAGTCGTGCCGGTGCTGCCGGAGACGCCGCCGGTCGCCGTGCTGCCCGCGGTCGTGCCGGTGCTCAAGCCCGTGCTCGACGATGAATCGCCGGACACCCCGGCGGATGTCGTGGACTTGGCGCTGCCAGCAGTCGTGCCCGTGCTCACACCAGTGCTGGGTGCGGATGTCGAGTCGCCATTGCCCTTGGCTTCGCCGTTGTCCTTGACCTCGCCATTCGCCTTCGCGCCGGCCACGGCGTTGCCGTTGCCCTTGCCTTCGCCATTGGCCTTGGCGCTCCCTTCCGAGTTGCGGCCACTCGTGGCGTTGACATTCCCGCTTGCGTTCGCGCCGCCCTTGGCCTTCGCGCTCGCACCGGCCTTCGCGCTGGCACCGGCGCTTGCGTTGCCTTTTGTGTTGACACTTGTCTTGCCACTGGTCTTGCCGTTGCCATTCCCATCCCCGCTGCCATCACCGCCGGCTCCGCCGCCGATCTGATGGTCGGTCTTGACTATCGAGTGGTCGCTGCGCTGGACGACCACAGAGGAGCTGGTCTTGTCGGTCGCCTTGCCGTGGTTGCCGTGACCATCCCAGGCGAGCGCGGGTGACGTTCGCGCAAGCATCAGGAGTATCCCGGCCATGAAGACAAATGTCTTCACGGCCACGCGCTGCGCAAATGACGACCGACCGATGGCGTGTTCGTCGTACGTGTCCAAGAAGGCTCACCTCCACGAGAAATGGAGCTATTGCCCTCGCCGCCATCCTGGACACTGGCCCGACCGCGCGCGTCACGCGCGATTCCGGCACTTGGGGTATGTCGCAGAACGCCCCGCTCAGCGTTCTATTGGCAATGCTTAAGACTGAAACGCCGAATGTCTCGCTAGTAACCATGCTCGAGGCAACCGACGAGCCCGCAGTGGGGGCTTTCGTGGCGGATGCGCTTGGCGATTCCGGCTGGCAGGTCGAGTCTCTTCGCAAGCGTTCGTCAAGGCTCTCGCCGCCCGATGGGTATTGGGCCATGTATGAAGTTGGAATCAGAAAAGACGCGGAGGAACGCTCCTTGAGGCTGGTGGCGCGCGGCGCGTTCGACCGTGTCGCGTGGGACCGGCTCTGTGCGAGCCTGACAAAACACCGCGAAGGCCCGTGCGATCCCATCAATGGGATCGGTTTTCCGCGCCTGTTTCACAGCTCCCAGCACGCCTTCTGGTTCTATCCGTTCGATCCGATGATGCCGGGGCTGCCGAGTGCGTCGGATCCGACGACGATGACCAGGCTCTTGCTCGGGCTTAGCGATGACAGTCCGATACCGATTGATGGCTTTCCGCGAATGGAGATCGAGCGGGTTCGCTACACGCCGGAGATCGGCGCCATCCTCAGATACACGCTCGAGACAGCTGCCGGACCGCTGACGATCTACGGCAAGGTCCAGCCTAGCGATCGCGGGTTGCGGGCGCAGCGGATCGTCGAGGGCCTGTGGAATTCGGCTCCGATGCAGCCGCAGGGCTTGATGCGGCTTCCCAGGCCGTTGGGCTGGGTCGGGCGGTTTGGCCTTCTTCTCGAGGAAGCGATACCCGGCCAGCCCGTGGGCAGCGACCGGATGAGCCCAGAGTTCCAGAACGCGGCCACCGCGGCTGCGGAAGCATTGGCCTTCGTCCAGCGATCAGGCGTCGAGACCGATCTCGAGATATCGCTTGAAAACGAGCTCGATCGGCTAGAACGCGTTGCCGAGCAGTTCGCATACGTCCATCCCGAAGGGCACTTCCTCCTGAGCGACCTCACTACTCACCTCCGCAATCGTGCCCGCATCGCGATGGGTGAGGAGTGGCTGCCCACCCACGGGGACCTGAAGTACGACCAGTTCGTCCACGACGACGGCACATACACGCTTCTCGATTTCGACTACTTCGCGATGGCGGAGACGAGCTACGACCTCGGCAAGTACTGCGGCTACATCGTGCCGTCGGCGCCGGGCGGCTGGGAGGACACGGTCGCGGCCGAACAGACCCGCGCGAACTTCATCCGCAGATATCTCGAGCTGCGGCCACAGGCCACGATCGAGCGCTTCCCGATCTACGAGGCGCTGACCCTCGCGCTGCGCGCCATGACGTTCATGTGGGCCCAACGGTCAGGTTGGCAGAAAACGGCTGAGACGTTTCTCGTGATGGCTCACGAGCGCCTGTACAGCAGGCTTCCCGAAACCATCTAGCGCAAAAAAGAGAGCCCGCCGTGAGGCGAGCCCTCTGTATCGCTTGTTCCTGTTACTTGCGCCTGATACGAAGGCCCACACTTCCGAGGGTGATCAGGATCACGCCAAGGAGTCCGCCGATGACCGGCAGGCCTGTGTTGGCAAGGCCTATGCCGCTCGCGGTTGCCGTGGCTCCGGCCACACCACCTGAGGGTGGTGGGGCGCCGCCGCCGGCGCCGCCAACGCCGCCGCCCGGTGTCGGGCTAGGCGAGGGGCTGGGTGCCGTACCACCGCCA
>DASVEP010000072.1:0-6835 GCA_036380475.1 Candidatus Dormiibacterota bacterium | reverse complement strand
TGCAGGATGCCGAGCGCCGCCCCCGTGAGGATGAATCCCAGGATGATCCCGGCGGACGCGAAGGCGTTGCGATCGGTGAGGCTGGAGATTGCCAGCGCCACCGACCCGAAGAAGATCGCCAGCACGAAACCGCCGGCGACGACCTCGCCAAGCGTCTTCAAGCCTTCGGTCAGCCCGTTCGGGCCGTGCCCGAACAGCGAGTATCCGGCGAGCTCGATGAGCACGGGCCCGGTCGTGACGATCGCCAGCACGGCCCAGACCGCAAGGAGCTTGGCAAAGATGTAGGTGATCGGTCCGAGGTTCGAGGTCATGTACATCCGGAGCGTGCCGTGCCTCCGATCCGGACAGATCAGCTCCGGGGCGGTGAGCGCCACGAAGATGTACATCGCCGCGGTGATGAACTGGTAGAAGTCGGGATAGCCAGGCAGCGGCGTCCCGAGCGGCGCGACGGTGGCGACCACGATGAGGATCAGGCTCGGCAGGTAAGCGAGCGTGATGACGATGATCGGGACGAGCTTGTAGCGGGCGGAGCGCTTGAGCCCAAGCACCCAGACAATCGAATGGACGACCAGCGACCGGAACGAGAAGGCGACGCCAAGCCGAGGACCCTCGTAATGCTGAAACCGGCGATCGGCGATCTGGGCCTGCGCGCTCACCGGGCTGTGGTCTCTTCCAGGTCGAAGAGCTCGCCCAGACTCGCCTGCCCGCGCTCCAAGCGCCGCATCTCGAGATCGAGCTCGACGATGCAGGCCACGACCGCGTCGTGGACGCCGTCCTTAGATGAGGGCACGGTGAGCCGGAGGTCGTCTTTGGCCACGGCTGCAAAGCCCTTGGTGACGAGCAGCTCGGCAAGGCGCACGGCGCCAGACACCACCTCGACCACCAGCGGGGTCTCGCCGCCGAGCAGGCTCTTCACGCTCCCGCTGCGCACGACCTTCCCGCCTTCGAGCATCACGATGTTGTCGCTCACCTGCTCAACCTCGCCGAGGAGGTGGGAGGAGATGAGGACCGTGAAACCGAGGTCGGTGCCGACCCGCCTCACCATCGCCAGCATGTCGTCGCGCTGGATGGGGTCCAGCCCGTTGGTGGGCTCGTCGAGGAGCACGAGCTCGGGGTCGTGAACCAATGCCTGCGCCAGCTTCACGCGCTGCCGCTGCCCGGTCGACATCGTGCCGATTGGCCGGAACCGCTCCTCGCCGAGGCCGACTTCGAACAAAACCTCGCTGGCGCGGACGACCGCGGATTTATGGGGGATCCCGCGCATTTCCGCGAAGTGCCTGACGAGCTCATTGGCCTTGACGTCGGGAGGAAACCGATCGTCCTCTGGCGCATAGCCGATGCGCTGGCGCAGCTTCCAACCGGCCTTGAGGGGATCCATACCGAGGACCTCGAGCTTTCCGCCATCGGGGCGGAGGACCCCGAGCAGGAGGCTGATCAAGGTGGTCTTGCCGGCGCCGTTGGCACCGAGGAGGCCGGTGACGCCTTTCTCGAGCTCGAAGCTCACGTCGCTCAGGGCCAGCACGTTCCCGAATCGCCGCTGCACGTGAGCGGCGGAGGCGACCAGGGTCACGGCCGGAAGTCTATTCGCGAGGCCACTTAGACTCACGCAGGTGGGCGATGACGTCCAGTCACGGTTTGGTCCCGTCGCCGCGAACTACTCGCGCTCGACATTTCATACGTCCTCCGACCGGCTGCAGGAGGTCGTCGACCTCACGCGGCCGCTGAGGGGTGACCTTGCGCTCGATGTCGCCACCGGCACGGGCAACACCGCCTTTGCGCTGGCGCCTTTGGTTCGTCGGGTCGTGGGTCTCGACCTCACGCGCGAGATGCTCGACGAGGCGCGGCGCGTGGCGGCGAAAAAGTCCATCGAGAACGTCGACTGGGTGATCGGTGACGCGTCCGCCCTTCCATTTCCGGACGAGACCTTCGACATATATGTGGTCAGGGCCGCACCGCATCACTTTCCGGACTTCGAAGGTTTCGTTCGCGAGGCGTTCCGCGTGTTGAGGCCGGGTCGCGACGCCGCGTTTATCGATTGCGCGCCGCCGGCGTCTGCACGCGACGTGCTGCATGAGGTCGAGAAGCGCAGGGACCCATCGCATGTGCGGTCGCTGACGCTCGAAGAGTGGAACGCACAGCTTGTCGGGGCCGGCTTCGAGGTGGAGACGGCGCGCGCGCGAGAGCTCGATTGGGATTACGAGGAGTGGATGCGGAACATGGCCGTCCAGCCGGAGCTCGCCGAGGAGCTCGCGACGGTCATCGAATCGGCCGCCGGAGAGGCTCGCGATCAGCTGCACCCGGTTCGCCGCGAAGGCAAGCTGTGGCACGCCTACTGGCACTGCCTCATCCGCGCACACAAGCCTGAGTGAGACCGCTCGCATCTGGCGACCTGATCGTCCTCATAGATAAGGTCGGAAGACGGCACCGCGTCAGGCTGAAGGCTGGAGAGCGCCACTCGCTCCATTCGGGCGCGATCGACCACGACGAGCTGATCGGGCGACCGGAAGGGGTCGTCGTGACGACCCAGATGGGAGCGCGGTTGCTGGCTGTCCGACCGACATTCGCCGAGCAGGTGACTGGTCGGGTCAGGCAGGCACAGCCGATCTACCCGAAGGATCTGGGTGCAATCCTTGTTGGCGCCGACATCCATCCCGGAGCGCGCGTTCTCGAGGCGGGGACGGGGACGGGGGCGTTGACGCTCGCATTGCTGCGCGCCGTCGGACCCGACGGCCTGGTGGTGTCCTACGAGCAGCGAGAGGATTTCCTCGAAGCTGCGAAGCGAGCGATCACCGAGACGCTCGGCGAGCTGCCGCCAAACCTCGAGCTCAAGCTGGGCGATGTCTATCTGGGGGTTGGCGAACGCGACATGGACCGGGTGATGCTCGACCTGCCGGAACCGTGGCAGGCCGTTCCCGGCGCACGCGAGGCCCTGAGGCCGGGAGGGATCATCTTCGCCCACTGCCCGAACGTCAGCCAGGTCCAACGATTCTTCGAGTGCTTGCGCGAGGTGAGGGGCTTCGGAATGCTCGAGGTGTTCGAGGTGCTCCAGCGTGGCTGGACTGTTCGCGGCCGGAGCATGCGGCCGTCGCACCGGATGGTGGCCCATACCGGCTTCCTGTGTTTCGCCCGCCGCCTGGCGGAAGATGTGCTGTTCGAGCCCGAGGGCGAGGGTTTCCGCTAACAGCTGGTTGCGCCGTCGCAGGCTTGTCGCCGGCCCACCGTTACACGGAAGTGAACAACTAGCATTGGAGGGCGATGGCGGTGTACACGAATGGATCGCGCCAGCCAGTCCACGTAACGGTCACCGGCGCCGCCGGCCAGATCGGTTACGCGTTGGTCTTTCGAATCGCGTCGGGCCAATTGCTCGGCCCTGACCAGCCGATCGTCCTTCGCATGCTCGAGATCGACCCGGCGATGAAGTCGCTGGAAGGCGTGGCGATGGAGCTGGACGACTGCGCTTTTCCTCTCCTTTCCGGGATGGTCCTCACCAGCAAGGCGGAGGAAGCGTTCGACGGAACGTCGTGGGCTTTGCTCGTCGGCTCGGTGCCGCGCAAGGCCGGCATGGAACGTGGCGACCTGCTCTCCGTCAACGGGGGAATCTTCGGGCCGCAGGGAAAAGCGATCGCGGCCAAAGCGGCGAGCGACGTGCGGATCCTGGTCGTCGGCAACCCGTGCAACACGAACTGTCTTATCGCGCGGATGAACGCGCCGGAAATCCCTGAAAACCGTTGGTTCGCGATGATGCGGCTGGACGAAAACCGCGCGAAGACGCAGCTTGCGAAGAAGGCGGGGGTTCCGGTTTCGGTGGTCACCAACATGGCCATATGGGGCAATCACTCAGCCACGCAGTACCCGGACGCCGCGAATGCGAGGATCGCCGGACTACCGCCAGGCGATGTGATCAAAGACCACGGGTGGTTGAAGGGAAAGTTCATCGAGACGGTGCAGAAGCGCGGCGCCGCCGTCATCGAAGCGCGCGGTTTGTCGTCGGCGGCTTCGGCCGCGAATGCGGTGGTCGATGCGGTGAACAGCATCCGCCAGCCGACTCCGTGGGGCGACTGGCACTCGGTCGCAGTTGTGAGCCACGGCGAATACGAGGTGCCCGAAGGACTGCAGTTCGGCTTCCCGGTGAAGTCAGACGGGTCTAACTGGGAGGTCGTTCTGGGGCTGCAGCACGAAGACGACGCCAAGGACCGCATTCGCAAAACCACCGAAGAGCTCGTGCAAGAGCGCGACCTCGTGAAGTCTTTGCTTCCGACGGCCTAGGCTCTTTGTTCGTGGCAATGGTCGAGGTTCTGCTTTTCCACCACGCGCAGGGCCTGACTGCCGGGGTGGAGTCGTTCGCTGATGGCCTGCGCGCGGCTGGACACGTTGTGCGTACCCCGGATCTGTACGACGGCAAGACGTTCGCCGATTTATCCGATGGCGTGGGTTATGCCAAGCATGTGGGCTTTGACACGATCCTCGAGCGGGGTCGAATGGCAGCCGAAGGCCTGCCGAACGAAATGGTCTATGCCGGGTTCTCTCTCGGGGTGATGCCGGCGCAGATGCTGGCCCAGACACGAGCTGGTGCGAAGGGAGCTTTGCTGTTCCACGGTTGCTTTCCGCCCACCGAGTTCGGAGATGCGTGGCCGCAGGGCGTCCCGGCGCAGATTCACATGATGGAAAACGACGAGTGGACTTTGGGGCCGGACGGAGACCTCGCAGCCGCCCGACAGCTGGCCGAGACGGTAGGTGGTGTGGAGCTGTTCCTGTACCCCGGCGATCGACACCTGTTCGCCGACAGCAGCCTGCCCGACTATGACGAAGGCGCGGCCACGTTGCTGAAGCAACGGGTGATCAGCTTTCTCGATTCACTGCATTAAAGGAACTACGCCGCCCAACGCATTCCTGGCCCGCGCGCCCTTCTCATCACTAGGCGCTCCGGCGGCAGAAATCTGAACTCACGGCCGACTTTGATCACCTGCCAGCCACCCTCATGCACGAGGCGATGGTGGTAATAACAGAGCAGCATCTCATTGGCGAGGTTTGTCGGCCCACCGCGTGACCAGGCGATGATGTGATGCGGCGTCGACCAGTTGGCCGTCCGGTCACAGCCTGGAAACCGGCAGCCCTTGTCCCGCACCCGCAGCGCCCGCCGCGTCGGTGCCGAGTTGACTCGCGTCGCTCGGCCGACGTCGATGACCATCGAGTCGGCGAGCAGGACCCTGGAGATGGTGCTGTCGCAAGCGATGCGCTCCAGCGTGCGAGTCGAGATCGGCAGGGCCAGCTCGAGATCCGCCGGCGGCGCGCCGACCTCGTTCTTCAAGCCTTCCAGTGTTGTCGTCACGGTGACGTGCGGGCGCACTCCGTTTCGGCGCGGCAGCTTGCCCTCGTCCATGGCGTGGTGGACCAGCTCGCCGAGGGCGTCCGCAGTCCGCTGAGAGTGAGTGCGCTCGTCCTCTGTACCGCGCCGCTTGGCCAGCGACTCGAGAGCCGTGCGCAGCGCCGCGCCGACTTCAGGGTCCAGGATGCCGTCGATTGCGTACATACCATCTGACATCAGGCTGAGGTGCAGCCGGCGGCGCAAGTAGTCCTCTTCTCCTTCCTTGAAGAAGCCATCAGGGTCGGCGGCATGCCGAGCCACGCGGCAGATGAGGCGCAGGTGAAAGACCGAGAACTGCCGTGCGAATCCGAGCATCTCCTCTTCATCGAAGAGATCGCGTAGGTCGCCGAGCTGCGCGTGGAGGTGGCAGAGCACCGAGGTCGATTGGTAGCTGATTTCTCCTGAGCTCAGCGCGGCGGCGATCTTGGGCAGCGATTGCAGCTGCTCGCCGACACGGAGGCGGTCGGCTGCGGATGTGACCGACATGCCACAAGTCCGGCTGATCCAGGAGGAGGCAGTGATGTTGCCGTTGACGAGGTGGTCGCCCGACTTCTGTACCTCGCAAACCTCGGACGAGAACTCGCATTCCAGCGCGTCGATCACAGCCCGCAGGCCTTTCGGTTCTACACGCCGTTCTTCCCGAGCCTGGAACTCGAGCACCGCCGCCTCCAGTTTCGAGAGGGGTGTGCCCCCTTCCCCCATGCTGAAATCCTACCAAACATCTGTTTGGAGGTCAACACGTTAACACCGAATCAAGCGACTAACCTGACGAAAAATGATCAACGAGGTTCTCACCGGCGAACGAGTTCGACTCCGCCCTGTCCGACCTGATGACGAGCGCGCGCTCACAACGATCTTCAGCGACCCCGAGGTCGAGAGATGGTGGGGCGATCCCTCGCGGTCGGTCCACGATGCCCTGAATACAGAAGAGGGCGAGTCATGTTTCGTGATCGAATCGGATTCTGAACCCATCGGATTCATCCAGTGCGTCGAGGAAAACGATCCGATGTACGAGCACGCCGGCATCGACATTTCGCTGCGGTCCGAATGGCAGGGAAAGGGTTTGGGGCCGGACGCGATCAGAACGCTGGCCCGACATCTGATCGAGGTCCTCGGACATCATCGGCTGACCATCGATCCGGCCGCGCACAACACCCACGCGATCAAGGCTTATGAACGGGTCGGGTTCAAGCGCGTGGGCGTGATGAGGAACTACGAGCGCGGGCTTGACGGAACGTGGCATGACGGTTTGTTGATGGATCTACTGGCCGAAGAGCTGGTGCTGTAACTCCCCACCCGGCCCGCATGGCGGGGAGGTGAATTCCTCTCGAACCTTTCTTAGTGGCGGCGGGTGGCTCGAGCGATCTCCCGCTTGGCGTCACGCTCGGCGATCGCCTCCCGCTTGTCGAACTGCCTCTTCCCTCGCGCCAACCCGACCTCGACCTTGGCGTGGTTCCGCGAAAAGTACAT